>JAUMZX010000042.1:3508-12933 GCA_030527905.1 Cardiobacteriaceae bacterium | reverse complement strand
ATTGGGCATCCATGCAAAAAGGAAAAGTGTAAACAACGCGATTAATTCTTACAATATTCAGGATTGCAGCATGTCCTAATCTAGCAAATGGGCGGTAGCTTCAAGCAATGTTACCCGTCCCAACAAAGCCTTCTATTGTTCCATCAAGTTTGTATGAATAAAAAAGAGTAGAGATTGATTGGTATTCACCGAACATTAGACATAGAACCTTGTCGTATTATTTACAATAGCATTGGAATAAGTTATTTGAAAATAGTCAGCTAACGGATTTTATCCTAATAATTTCATTAAAATTTACGGTTCTATGAATTTATAGCGGCGGATTTTGGATTATCTGGTGGATGCTTACGGTTGTTATATTTGGGTGAGACATCCATCTTAATCAGCCATATACATTTATTTATCTTTAAAAATTTGGGCGTCCTATGGACGCCCAAATGGATTCAATGATATGGCCAGTTTATAGGCAAATAAGTTTGCCATCTTTCAGGACGCCTTCTTGTGCGTCGAATAGTACTTGTGCACTATGTGAAAGGGCAACACTTTCTTCTTTATTGAGTGGTGGCATCAACGTATCAAGAATGCCTTGGCGGCCGACCAAGCGTGGTAATGATAAGCAGACATCGTCGAATGGACTATCACCGGAGACAGTAAAGATAGCATGACGGTCATTGATAATGGCATCAGTCAGACTATTTACGGCAATACCGATGCCGTAGTAGGTTGCATGTTTGCCGGCAATAATAGAAAGTGCTGCATTACGTACTTTGTCTGCGATATCTTCCATTTCTGCTTTGCCCCATGGAATTTGTTGTTCGCTCATAAAGGTGGCGACTGGCATACCGGCAATTAAAGCGCCGCTCCAACACATAACGGAAGAGTCGCCATGTTCACCTACGGTGTAGGAATGGACGTAGCGCGCATTGACGCCAGCGCGTTCGCCGATAAGTTGGCGGAAGCGAGCACTATCAAGGACGGTACCTGAACCCATAACCAATGATGGCGTTGGATGTAAGGCACGAGAGATGTTTGTCATGATGTCCACAGGGTTGGATACCACGAGTACCACCGCATCTGGTGCGACGGCAACAATTTGTGGAATGATGCTGGCAAAGATTGCGGCGTTACGTGAGAGTAGGTTCAGTCGCGATTCGCCCGGCTGTTGATTAGCTCCCGCAGCAACAATGACGACGGAAGCGCCTTTTAAATCTTTGTATCCGCCAGCATAGGCTCGTACACCTTCCGCCAAGGGCGCACCATGTGCAATATCTGCGGCTTCTGCTTTAGCACGCGCTTCATCGCGGTCTATGAGGACAATTTCGCTGCATGTTCCATTTAATACCATAGCGTAAGCGGCTGTTGCTCCCACGAATCCTGCACCAATAATTCCAACTTTTGACATAACTTTTCTCCTTTGATTTAAACCAGATTTTGTACCTGTTCGCGCATTTGCTCAATCAGGACTTTTAGTTCTACCGATGCCTGACTGAGTATGTGGTCACTCGCCTTGGAACCCAGTGTATTCGCTTCTCGGTTGAATTCTTGCATGAGGAAGTCGAGTCTGCGCCCGATTGCGCCTTCCTGTTGCAAAGTCTGTCGCGCTTCCTGAACATGGAAACGCAGGCGATCTATTTCTTCTTGTACATCTGTCTTGGCTAGTAATAATGCCAAACCTTGTGCCGCAACGTTAGGATCTGCCTCCAGCTGCAAGGCGGCAATGCGCTCTTGAATTTGGATCGCTGCCTTTTCTTGCAAGGTGGGTAAATGTGAGGTTATTTGGGAAAGTTGCGTTTCGATATCGTCGAGCCGTTCTGCGAGGAGGCCGCTGATAGCCAATCCCTCACGCTCGCGCATGGCGATTAGGTCGGTTAATGCTTGTTGAAGTAATTGCAACACGGCATGGTCTAGCGCATCTTCATTATGATTTTCTTTGATGAGTACGCCGGGTAGGTGAAGTACGTCATGCCAGAGTGGTGTACCCAACATGCTGGTTTGACCGGCTGTGTTGAGAACGGTTAACCAATGGGCGAGAGCAGCCTCATCCAAATGCTGCGTACGGACGTTGTCGAAATATTCAACGTTAATCCAGAGATCAATTTTGCCGCGTTTAATATTCGCTTGTAATTGTTCGCGTATTTTACCTTCCAAATGGCGTAAGGCTTCCGGTATTTTCGGTAGTATTTCAAGAAAACGATGGTTTACCGATTTTATTTCCACGCTAACGCGCCATTCGGCGTTTTCGTCAATGGCGCGGGCGAAGGCAGTCATACTTTGTCGCATAAATAGAAATGTTTTAGCAGATATGCGCATGATACGCTTTTTCGCCGCATAAAGGCAGAGTAGCACTTATAATGTTAATTGGATAATCATCATGTTTAAGGAAACCATTATGCGCGCTAGTCATCGCCTTCCCGATCAACTTCGTCCCGTGAGCATTGAACGCGGGGTTAATAAGTATGCGGAAGGTTCGGCATTGATTCGTTTCGGCGACACGCATGTGCTCTGCACGGCCAGTGTTGAGGAAAAAGTACCGCCTTTTTTGCGGGGCAAACAGCAAGGTTGGGTAACGGCAGAATACGCTATGTTACCTCGAGCCACGCAAGAACGTACCGTGCGCGAAGCGGCACGCGGTAAGCAACAGGGGCGGACTATTGAGATACAGCGGTTGATTGGTCGATCATTACGGGCTGTGGTGGATATGAGTGCGCTGGGTGAGCGTGTCATTACAATTGACTGCGATGTTTTGCAGGCAGATGGTGGCACTCGAACAGCCGCGATTAGTGGTGGATTTGTTGCCCTAGCAGATGCTGTTCGTACGCTGATTCATCGTGGCCGTTTGAAGCAAAACCCATTGCACGGTCAACTGGCTGCGGTATCAGTTGGTATTTATCGCGGCATACCAATACTTGATCTTGAATATGCGGAAGACAGCGAAGCTGAAACAGATATGAATATTGTGATGAATGACGGCGGTGCTTTTATAGAAATTCAGGGAACAGCTGAAGGACATGCGTTCCGCCATGAGGATATGCAAACGATGTTGGTGCTTGCCGATAAAGGCATTCAAGAGATTATGCAGGTGCAGAAACAAGCATTGGGATTATGAATATGCAGCGTATTATTCTGGCGAGTAACAATAGCAAAAAGATAGCTGAATTGACCGCTATTCTTGCAGCAGCTCAGATTGAAGTATTGCCACAGGCGCAGTTTGATATCGCTGAAGTGGCAGAAACGGGGATGACCTTCGTAGAAAATGCTCTGATAAAGGCGCGTCATGCGGCGCTTATCAGTGGTTTGCCGGCTATTGCCGATGACTCTGGTCTGTGTGTGCCCGCGCTTGCTGGTGCGCCGGGTATTTATTCTGCCCGTTACAGTGGCGAAGGGGACGAAGGAAATAACCGTAAACTGCTTGCTGCTCTTGCGACGCAAACAGATCGTCGGGCGTACTATGTCTGTGTGATTGTGTATTTGCGTCATGCTGAGGATCCTCTACCGCTTATTGCACAAGGCTTATGGCATGGTGAGATTATGGATAGCCCTCGTGGTCATGGCGGCTTTGGTTATGATCCGCTCTTTTTGCCGCACGGTTATCAACAGACTGCCGCCGAGCTTGATGCGTCGGAAAAAAATCGTATCAGTCACCGCGCCTTAGCGCTTGCTGATTTAGCCCTTCAATACATGGTATGACGATGAATATTATTACGACACTTCCTGCAGCGTTTGGCCTCTTAATGGGCATTGTCGGCTTTATTTTTTATACCGGCAGTCATCCCCATGCCTTTTGGCGACGTTTTTATGCCATTGTTCCGGGCATTGTTTTATGTTGTTTTGTGCCTGCTATTTTGAATAGCGTCGGCGTGTTTGCCAGTGGACTTGGCAAACAGATTTACGGTTTCTCAGCAACATATCTATTACCTGCTAGCCTTTTTTTGATGACGCTTTCTATGGACGTGCCGAAACTCATGCGTCTGGGTTGGCGGGTTTTGGCGATGTTCTTTGCAGCGAGTCTCGGTATCATCTTGGGAGGCATTAGTAGTATTGCCTTGTTTTCCCATATTGCGCCAGACTGGGTCAGTGGCGATCATATTTGGCGTGGTTTTTCTACGATTGCGGGAAGCTGGATTGGCGGCGCGGCAAATATGACTGCGATGAAAGAGCTTTATCAAGTGGACGATGCGTTGTTTGGCACGATGTTATTGATTGATGCGACGCTTGCTTCCGTCTGGTTATTTGCCATTCTGGCGATGGCACGGCACGCTACGCGTATTGACTATTGGTTAAAGGCGGATACCCAAAGTATTAATGTCGTGATTGATACGGTTGAAGCGTATGAACGTGAACATGCTCGTATTACCACTTTAAATGATTTGATGATGATTATTGGTCTGACATTCGCGGTTGTGGGCATTGCATATAGCAGCGGAAATAAACTGGCAGAGTGGTTTAATCGGTTTCCGCAAGCTGCGGCTTATAGTCTGAACAGTGCATTTTTCTGGCAAGTATTGATCGTAACACTCATCGGCTTTCTGTTGTCTTTCACGCGGGTGCGACGTCTTGACCATGCGGGTGCCTCTAAACTAGGAACCGCACTAATCTTTGTCCTTATTGCGGCTATCGGGATGCAAATTCAGCTCAACGGGATATTGCAGCAATGGCGGTTATTGTTGATAGCGGCTGTTTGGATGAGCTTGCACATCGCTTTCGTTTTTCTGGTTGCCAAGCTGATTCGAGCGCCATTGTTTTTCCTGTGTGTCGGTTCAAACGCGAATACGGGAGGCGCTTCATCGGCCGCTATTGTTGCCACCGCATTTCATCCTTCTCTTGCACCGGTCGGTGTTTTGCTAGGGATTCTTGGCTACACGATTGGTACGATTGGCGGCTATCTCACGGCGGAAATCCTGCGGCGTATCGTTACCTAAAGAGATTATGTGGCCTGTATTTTTTCTGTAAAAAGCGGCAAGGGCCAGACAATCCATGCGTTCTTGCCATGCGCCATATTAGCGATTGGAAACAGTCAACTTGGTTGCACGTTTGTATTAACGTGCAAGAAAGGATTTCTGCGCTTTTTCACGCAGGTTACCGGCATGTGTTAGCGATTATTTTTGTCAGTGCGGCCATGCTGTATTTTTTATATGTATTTGTTAGCAATAGTCTTTTTTTGGCAATAGTCTTTTTTAGTTGCAGAATGTTGCGCTCATGGTGCAATGTTTTTTGTGCTTTTGTGCGTGCAGATTGGCATTAGTGATCTGCGATTTCTGCCAACATGGTCATTTCTAGGTCATCAAATCCAGCTTGTAATCGGGCTTCTACGTTGAAGGGGCCTTTGATGTTAGCTTTCAGGTAGCCCGCGAGGAGTTCTGCAAAGGTTTCGCGGTATGGTAATTGTCGTTCGCTGCAACAATGTTTGAACCAGTGGGAGCCAATGGCAACATGGCCTTGTTCGTCACGGTAGATGATGTCGAGTAGACGAGCGGTATGTTCTTCGCCGTGGTGGCGTAGCTTTTCTTGAATGAGCGGGGTAACGTCTAAACCGCGTGCTTCCATCACGCGCGGTACGAGCGCCATGCGTACCATGACGTCGTGTTCCGTGTCGGTACAGGCCTGCCATAATCCTCCGTGTGCGGTAAAGGCGCCATAGTGACTACCCAGTTGTTCAAGTCGTCCGGCAATGAGGGTGAAATGGTAGGCTTCTTCTTTGGCTACGCGAATCCAATCGCGATAGAAATCTTCTGGCATGTGCTGGAAACGATAGGCGGCATCTAATGAGAGGTTGATGGCGTTAAATTCGATATGTGCAATGGCATGCAGCATGGCACAGATACCTTCGCGACTACCTAGGCGGCGACGCGGAACGTCTTTGGGGGCAACGAGACTAGGTTCTGGCGGGCGTCCGGCGTCGATGACGCTATGGATTTCGCAAGGTTCTCGGTGATAGAGGCCGTCGCGCAATCCATAGTAGATGGCGTAGGTTTGTTGGATTTTGTGGGCTGGATCAGATTCCATCAGTGCACGGTAGAGTGCAGGATAGAGGTTTTCGCTATGCATGGTATTTTTCGTCGTGTGTAGGAAAGGGGTTATTTAAAGGCGCGTAGTTGTATCCAGTAATAGAGAAAGGTGGTGGCAAATAGGAGTGCTAATGGATAGAGGCTGAAGTAGTAAGGCTTCGGGTGGCTTTTGTAGTCTATGCGTAGTGGCATGAAAAGGGCGGCAATGGTGAGCATCGCGGCTAGTGCGGGAATGCCACTAAAGCAGAAGGAGAGAAGGATGTTGTTGAGGTGTTCATGCCAGTCTGCGCGTTGTGGTTGTAGAAGCTGTGAGAATTGTTGTAGATAGTCGTGCCAACCGCGGGCGATGTATTGTGATAGTTGGGAGAGCTGTGCGTTACCTTCTTTTGCGTAGTGGTAAAGGTAGTGGTTGATGCTGATGAGCCAGAGATGGCAGGTAAGCCAAAGGAGCAGGAATCGGTTCATGTTTTTTATGGTATCAAGTTGGTTGGTTGTGTCGAAGTTCTGTGGTTATGTGGGGCGGTCTGTGCTGCATCGTTATGGTTAAGATGCTGGAGTGGTTGTCGTGTTTTCTTGGAAAATGTTTTCCCAGATGGTTTGCACTTGTTGGCGGGTGTCGTGCCATTCTTCTGCGATGACGAGATTATCTTGTCCATTCAGTTGGCGGTGGTGTGCCTCGCCTCGCATTTTTCGGTAGGCGTCGCGTAAGGTCATGGCTTGTGAGGAGGTGAGTATGCCCGTTGCTTCTAAAGCCGCAAGTTGGCGGATGTTGTCACTCATGCGGATGATAAAGGGTTCGTTAGCTGCATACGCAAGTAGGAGGTACTGCACGATAAATTCGATGTCGATTAAGCCGCCACGTCCTTTTTTTAGATGGAAGGCTTCCGCGCTGTTGCTTTTGTCGTTATCGCGCATTTTCTGACGCATGTTGAGTATGTCGTGACGTAAGTCGGGTTTTGCCGTGCGCGTGAGGATATGTTGGCGAATGTGTTGAAACTGCTCGGCAAGCGCTGCGGAACCGGCGACAGCGCGACTACGTGTGAGGGCTTGGTGTTCCCAAGTCCAAGCGCTTTCTTCAAGGTAACGCGCGTAAGTTTGTATGCTACAGACGGGAAGGCCGCTGCTTCCTCCGGGACGTAAGCGCGTGTCAATGTCGTAGATATTGCCGTTGCTGCTGGCTGCACTCAGGAGGTTGCTGGTGCGCTGTGAGAGGCGGGTGAAGTATTGTAGGTTTTCAAGCGGTTTGTCGCCATCGCTCATGCCTTGACTGCCGCCGTCGTCGTAGAGGTAGATGATGTCTAGGTCTGAGCCGTATCCCAATTCGATGCCGCCGAGTTTGCCGTAACCAATGATGGCGATTTCCGCGGGACTGCCATCGGCTTTGCGCGGTATGCCGTGTTTTTGTTGTAGGGTATGGTTCGCACGTTCAAGGGCGGTTTGCAGGGTGATTTCTGCAATGTAGCTAAGCTGGTCGCTGACTTGCATGAGCGGTAGCTCGTTATGGATGTCGGCCCAAGCGGTTTTGAAGACTTGGACGAGTTTGAAGTCGCGTAGGGCATGTTGCCACGTTTCTTCGTCGTCTATATTTTGTAGGCGTGCATTAAGGTCTTTTTCTAGGGCGCTTTTGCCAACGGTTATGTGTCGTTCGCTGGTGATGTCGTCGATAACTAGCGGATGAGCGGCAATGTACTGGATGAGCCAAGCCGAATGCGCGGCAATATCAAGTAAATGTGCGCTTAGTTTGGGTTGTTCGCTAAGCATGTTGATGTAAACGCCGCGCCCACTTACGGCGACAATCAGCTCAAGGATGCTATCCAGTCCGCGCCAACGTTCAGGTTTTTGGACACAGTGTTGTAGTAGGGCGGGTAGCAGGCGTTGTAAACGTTGTACGGTTTGTTGCGGCAGGCGCTGCCAGTTGGTTTCGCGTGCAAATTTTTGTAGCGCAGTACTGATGTGGCTGATTTGGAGGCTATCCAGCGCTTGTTGTTTGAGCCAGTGGTCAATACTACTAGTGTCAGGGTCGCTCCAGTCAATTTCCAGTTGCTGTTCGTTGAGGTTGTCGTCGGTGTTTTCTTCTTGGATAAAGATGCTGTTGAAGCGGTGATGAATGTGTTGTCGTGCTTGTGTCAGAGCCTGATGAAGCGCTTCGGTTGTTGGGTAGGCGCAGGCGAGGGCGAGCCGCTGCCAGTCTTCTTCTTTATCCGGTAGGAGGTGGCTTTGTTGTTCGTGGTCAAACTGAATGGCATTTTCGATGCCACGCAAGGTGAGGTAGGCATTGTGTAAGGTCGCGGTTTCCGCTTCGCGCCAAATGGCAAGGGTACCAATCTGTTTTAAGGCGTTTAGAAAACTGGTGGTTTGCAGGGCAGGGTATTGTCCGCCATAAATCATTTGCATGGCTTGTACGGTAAATTCCGCTTCGCGTATTCCGCCTTCGCCCAGTTTGATATGTTTTTCCATGCCGTCTTCATGGATTTGTCGATTGATGCTGCTTTTCATGTCGCTGATGGCGTGGAGCGCGTTGTAATCTAGATAACGGCGGTAGATATAGGGTTTTAGTGTCGCAAGAAGGGCGGCGCCATCGGCTTTGTCGCCGGCCACGGGGCGCGCTTTCATCATGGCGTAGCGTTCCCAGTCACGACCATGGATAAGGTAGTAGTTTTCCATGGCATTGAAACTGAGCGCGAGCGGGCCTGTCTGCCCGAAGGGACGCAGTCGCATGTCAACACGGTACACAATGCCGTCCGCGGTGGTGCTATCTAGGGTGTAAATGAGTTTTTGTGCCAGTTTACGGAAGAAGATTTCATGCTCTATGCTTTTTTGTTCTTCTGCCGGATGTGTTGTGCCGTTTTCACGATAGGCAAAGATGAGGTCGATATCGGAGGAAAAATTCAGTTCGCTTCCTCCGAGTTTTCCCATACCTAAAACAACCATTTGTAATGGTTTGCCTTGGGCATCCAGAGGTTGACCGTAACGCATGACCAATCGGGTATGCAGCCAGTTAAGCGCTGCATCAATTAGGGTTTCGGCGAGAATGCTGGTTCGTGCCAGAAAGGTTTCTTGTGTGATACGGGTATTGACGATGGCATGGATGAAGCGCACTTGCCAGTGGTGTTTGAATTGTCGCAGAACGCGCATAAAGCTATCTTCGTTATCAATGTTGGTTAGTTTTTGTTGCAGGCGTGTGGCGAGGTTGGTGTTGAGGTCGTCGTCATTGAGCGTTGTCAGTAGCGCGGGTTGGCGTCGCAATTGTTCTGCTGCATAGTTACTGGTTTGTATTAAGCGGAGCACGTCTGGACGTAAGGCAATTGCTGAAGGCTCTGGCGGGTTGTCTTGCCAGTGTTGTAGGCGGGTAGCGAGAGTTTCCATATAACGTTCCTGTGACAGATGTGTTAAGCGCTCCTTGAGGCTCGCTTATCTTAC
>JAUMZX010000042.1:0-3498 GCA_030527905.1 Cardiobacteriaceae bacterium | reverse complement strand
GAGTGTTGGAAATCTTGCATCAGTGTGCGGCGTGAAGAATCCGATGGATAAAGATGCAGATGATGAAAGCCGCGAGTCCTAGCCATTGGGCAATGCCGCTCCAGTTGCTGAGAGCAATTGCAAGCGGTACATTGAAACCGCCGTTGCTGACGGAAACTACGATGATAGATGATAAAGGCCAGCAGAACGCCAATTAAGCTTTCTCCAACGATAAGCTCAGCGGCAAAGCGCGTGCCAATGTAATCTGCATTTTTTATACGTTTTGCGCTATCTGCACCATGAGATGTTTGTGGATGCGGCTTTTTAGGAAGATCGCTAAAAAGCCGCCTAATGGTGGCTTTTTTATTTCGGTGGGCGTGGTGCAGTAAGTTTATCTCACTTGACAGCCGCCAAAGCAATATTAGCCCTGATACACAGGCAATTTGCCTAGCATATGGAGGAAGTGGAACAAGGCGACGCAGATGCCGTAAGCAAAGAGCAGGATGATGAAGACACGACCACCTGGTGCGACAAAGCCTTGTTTGCTGTCGGCGCGTTGCCGCGTTTTCCAAGCGAGCGCAGCGGGCACCATACATGTCCAGATGGTTGCCACTGCCCCAGCATAACCGATAGCTTTGACGAAGCCAGCGGGCGAAATGAGTGAGCAAACGAGCGGCGGGATAAATGTAACCAACCAACTTTTGCTACGTCCGATACGGTCATTGTTGAAATGGAAACAGTCAGCAAGGTAATCGAAAACGCCGAGGCCGACGCCAATAAAAGAAGAAACCACGGCGCCAAGCGAGAAGGCTGCGATAATGCTTTTCATACTGGCCGTGTTCAGCACGTTGCCGAGGGTATCAATAAGGACGTTTACATCGCCGTCAGCTGCGACAATTGGTGCAAATGCTGGACGGGACAGATTGCCAAAGATAGCGATCATCCACATGAGGTAAATGCACACGGTGATGAGTGTGCCGTAGAGGATAGCGCGCGAGGCCTTGCGTTCTTCACCGTAATAGGCGCGCATTGAGGCGACCGAATGGTGATAGCCGAAGGAGGTGAGGCCGACCGGCAGCAGCATCAGGGTGTATTTGGCATAGGAATTGTGTTCAGTCGCGGTATCGAACAGGGTATCCAGCTTGATGTTGCCGAGAAGGCCGAAGATGCTGAATACAAACGTCGCTATCATAAAGACAATGAGCAGCACGGAGATGCGATCCACTGCGCGAGTAGAATGCCAAACAAATGCCCCGCAGATGGTACAGGCGAGAATGGAGGCAATTGTGCTACTCAACTCGCCGTCAGTTAATTTGCTGATGGTATCGCCGAGGGTCGTGGTATAGGCATAAAGCAAAATACCGCCGACAAAATAAACGGCGAGATTGTTAATTGAGTTGACGTACGGACCAAGCACGTCGCGAGTGACTCTATTGAAAGAGGCGCGCAGGTCATAATGCTTATAAGCCTCGAGTAAAAGCCAGCCAGACAGCGTCATCATCACCATTGTCAATACAATCACGGCTGTTGACCACACCGTCCACGCGCCCGAACCGGCGCTCGGCAAGGCAAGCATCCCTGCACCAACACAGACGCTGGCAATAATGCAGGCACCGCCAAAAACAGAAGGTTGCTTATTCATCACTATATTCCAGTCAAAAAACAAAAAGGGCGCGATAAATACCACGCCCCCCACAACAGATTAATCGATTTCTTTCAGGAGCGCAGTGAAATGCCGCAGCACTTTTGGCTCATACGTAAAGGTTAATCCTTTAATTTTCGAAGCATTCGCTTTAACTTGTTTAAAGGCTTCAACAATGAAGTCCATGTGCGACTGGGTATAAGTTGCGCGCGGAATCGTCAGGCGCAATAATTCGGCAGGGCATGGCAACTGCTTGCCGGTCTTTGGATCGCGACCTTGCAAGAATGAACCGATTTCCACCGCACGAATACCTGCAACTTTGTATAACTCACAAGCCAGCGCCTGAGCGGGGAACTGATCCTGCGGAATATGGGGCAATAATTTGCCGGCATCAACAAACGCCGCGTGTCCGCCCGGTTGTTGACAGGCAACGCCGACAGATTCTAAGCGGTTGACCAAATATTCTACTTGTCCGATACGATAGGCGAGCCACTCTTGCCGCATACCGTCGTGTAAGCCAACCGCCAGTCTTTCCATCGCACCGCCTTCCAGACCGCCGTAAGTGGGGAATCCTTCTTGCACCACACACAATGTGCGGCATTCTGTATAAACATCTTTATAACGTTCATCCTTCACACACAACAGCCCACCCATTGGCACCATCGCGTCTTTCTTTGCGGACATGGCGAGCATATCAGCATACTGATAACTCTCAAGCGTAATTTCCTCAATAGATTTATCTTTATAGCCCGGTTCACGTTGCTGAATAAAATACGCATTTTCCGCAAAACGAGCAGAATCCATCACTACTGGAATATCATATTTTTGCGCAATCGCATACATACCACGCAAATTGGCAATAGAAACTGGCTGACCGCCTGCTGAATTACACGTAATCGTACAGACAATATAAGGCACATTTTCCGCGCCGACTTCCTTAATACCGGCTTCCAGTTTTTCCAGATCAAAGTTACCTTTGAAATCAAATTTAATACCAGTATCAAAAGCTTCCTTCGTGTACACATTGTTGACGGTACAACCATTCAGCTGACTATGACCTTGCGTAGTATCGAAAAAATAATTGGAAAAAGCGACCATCTTGCTGCGGTCTAACCCTTTTTCCTGCTCGCGTTTCTTAATCAAAACTGGAATATAAATCTGTTCGGCGCCGCGCCCTTGGTGCGTTGGGATGGTGTACTCATAGCCGAAAATCTTTTTGACGGCACGCGCCAAAGCATAATAACTACGACTGCCGCTATACGCCTCATCGCCACGCAACATGGCGGCCTGCATATCCTGTGTGATGGCACCTGTGCCGCTATCGGTCAACAAATCAATAAAAATATCTTCACTATCAAGCAAGAACGGATTCATACCGGCTTTTACAATAGCCTGTTCACGATACTCGCGTGTGGTGCGTTTTACAGGTTCGATCACGCGGATGCGGAAGGGTTCGGGGATGTGGATGTGGGTAAAATTTTCCATGATAAAGTCCTCTAACGAGACAAAACAACCCTTTTGCCTATGACAAAAGGCATAAGAAACATAATGAAAGAATGAAAATCAGCCGATAGGACACGATCCAGATTGAACCACCGGATGCAGGGGAATATGGTGATATTCATATAATATTCCTCAGGCGATAGGGATGGAAACATAGATCATCGGATTACCGATAAATCTACTATGATTAATTTAATCCTTATTGTGGAAAAATGCAATATTTATTTGTATTTTTTGAGGATAAATTGTGGTATTGTGCGATACTGTGTGGAAGGTTGGTGTGTTGTCAAACATGACAACCACAGTTTTTGATTTGAAAAAGGGGCTGTATTAGATTAGCCCAAAAAACCACACCAAAATCGCAGAGTTTTAAG
>JAUMZX010000041.1 GCA_030527905.1 Cardiobacteriaceae bacterium | reverse complement strand
TGGTGATGCAAGAAAATAAGCAGAAAACAGGTTCATTTGTGTTGAAAAATGAATGAGTGGATGAGTTGAAGGGTTTTGCACAGGTCTCAGAATGTTTTAATGTTACATAAGAACAGAAGCTATAGTTCTATACATTCATGACAAATAAAAACCCGCCATGCCAGCGGGTTTTGAGCGATATACGTAAGAATAATGCTTACCAGCTATTACCACCACCGAAATTATTACTACGGCCACCGCCGAAGCGATCACGACGTGGCGGACGAGCTTCACGTGGACGCGCTTCGTTAATTTTCAATGCACGCCCGCTGATTTCTTTGCCATTGAGGGCATCAATAGCGCGTAAACCTGCACTGTTATCATTCATTTCGACAAAAGCGAAACCTTTACTGCGACCGCTATCGCGATCTTTAATAATGGTAACGTTACCGACTTCACCGTGTGAAGCAAACAGCTCACGCAGTTCCTGTTCTGTGGCTTGATAAGACAGGTTGCCGACATAAATATTGATCATAGGATTATTCCTTCTCTCATGCGTTTTAAACCAAACTCCCGAAACCCAACGCATGATTACGACAGTATTTTGCCTGCGGCAAATATTTCTAAAAATCTAGCCAATGATCTACACGGCTAGACTGTGATTTTTTGTGAATGGCTTATTGTGCCATAACGGAAGCTTACAATCAGCTTTTGTCAGAAAAATGTCAAGTCCAAAATCTAGCTTCATTCAGTCATCTCTTTTTTAACGCTTTTCGAGCGCGCGTTCAATGCGGTTCAATGCCTCTTCCAACATCTCTCGCGGGCAACCAAAATTTAGCCGCACGAATCCAGGGGCACCAAAGTCAGCGCCGTCATTCATACCAACACCATGTGTTTCAAAAAATTGCTTCGGGTTATCTACCTTTAATTCGCGTGCATCAATCCACGCGAGGAAGGTTGCTTCAATATTTGTTGTTTTCAAGATGCCCGTCGCATTAATTCGCTGTTCGACCAGTTTCCCGTTCTCTTTAAGGTAAGCTATCATTTGCTGCCGCCAAGGTTCGCCTTGCTCAAGTGCAGCAATACTGGCTGTCATACCTAAGATGTTAATATCGGTTAGACCAGCACTGACGCGACGAAAATCATTGCGTAAGTCACTATTGGCTATAATCGCAAATGCGCAGCAAAGTCCTGCAATATTGTAGGTTTTACTCATCGCCATTAAGGTAATGGTGCGCTGCAAGGTATCCGCACTAAGGCTTGCAAAAGGACGGTGAACCTTATTATTTAAAATGAGATCGCAGTGAATTTCATCCGAACAAACAATCAAGTCATGCTTCTTAGCGATATCTGCATAACGCGCTAATTCATCGGCTTCATAGGCACGTCCTATCGGGTTATGCGGATGACACAGCAACAATAGACCTGTATCTGCGTTAATGCTCGCTTCGAGTGCAGCAAAATCGGGTTTCCAACGATTGTTTTCAAGAATGCAAGGAGAGCCGCGATTTACAAAATCAGGGATGAGCGCGGGATGTTTACGCAAATGCGGATAAACCGGTTCAACCGTAACCGCTTCTTTTTTACCACGTAGCCGTGTAATTGCGCGGCTAAAGTTCAACCCGGGGACAACACCAGGTAATGCTAAAATCCATTCAGGATCCACTTCCCAGTTATATTGTTTTTTACAGTGTTTGATAATCCCGTTAATAAAGCGCGTTTGAAGGTGTCCATAACCAAAAACGCCGTGTTCAATACGCGCTTGTAGCGCATCTTGAATCAGCTTAGCGGCAAGAAATTCAGTATCAGCAACCCACATTGGTAAGATTGAAGTACCCGCATAACGGCGCCATTTTTCTGAGTCACTTTGGACACGATTATCGCTGCTATGTAACATATTACGTTATCTCCATTACTCTATTTTTGACAGGATTATTTTGGTTCATTTTGAGGTTAATTCTTCTTCAACCATTGCCACAAACCACTCACTGCCATTAAGACAAGCGTGCTATTTTGCCAGAATCCTTGCGGTTGCGCACATATCCATAGAGCAATTGCGGCAATAAGGAGGAAAGTTCCCGCAATTAAGCGGGTGTTAATCGTGTTAGATGGGGACGATATTTTTTGCGTAGGTTGTTCAAATTGTTGTAGTGCGCGATGTGCAAGTAGTGGTAATTGCGGCAGAACTTTCGCGTATTCATGCGCGTTGTAGCGCATTTGTTTGAGCACTGCGCGCGAACCAATTTGTGTTTTCATCCACGCTTCAAGGACGGGCTTGGCAGTTATCCATAGATCTAAATCTGGGTAAAGACGCCGCCCCAATCCTTCTACGTTAAAGAAAGTCTTTTGTAACAACACAAGCTGTGGCTGAATGTGCATATCGAAACGGCGTGCCGTTTGAAATAGGCTGACTAGAAAACTGCCGAAGGAGATTTCTTTGATTGGTTTCCCAAAAATGGGCTCGCTTACTTTACGAATAGCCGCTTCAAAATCGGTGATCCGCGTATCGCTTGGCACCCATCCTGACTCAACGTGCAATTCAGCAACGCGGCGATAGTCGCGATTGAAGAAGGCAAGAAAGTTTTCAGCCAAATAGTGTTGGTCTTCAGGTGTTAAGGAACCCATAATCCCAAAATCAATAGCGCAATAGCGTGGTGTTTGTGGTTCGTCGGTATAGACAAAAATATTGCCCGGATGCATGTCGGCATGAAAGAAACTGTCACGAAACACTTGGGTGAAGAAAATTTCCACCCCCCTTTCTGCCAGTACTTTCAAGTTGGTTCCAGCATCAATAATGGCTCGCTGATCAGCAATATTAGTGGCATAAATGCGTTCCATAACCATGATGTTTTTACGACAATATGGCCAATGTACTTCCGGTACGTAAAGCAATGGTGAATCTTTAAAGTTAACTCGTAGCTGGCTTGCATTAGCGGCTTCGAACATTAAATCCAGCTCATTACTCATGGTGTTTTCAAATTCACGTACGACTTCAACAGGGCGTAATCGACGTCCATCATGGGTATAGCTTGCCAGTCGAGCCAATTGGTACATGAGCGCAATGTCGGCTGCCACAGCTTTTTCTACGCCGGGTCGCAATACTTTGACTACAACGTTTTCCCCTGTTTTCAAAGTAGCCGCATGCACTTGCGCCACGGATGCTGATGCAAGCGCGGTTTCATCAAAGCTAGTAAAGATGGTATCTACAGATTGTCCCAGCGCCGTTTCAATAATCTGTTTCGCTTCTTCACCAGAAAATGGTGGTACTTTGTCTTGTAATTTGCTCAGTTCTGCCAGTAATTCTGGTGAAAGAAGGTCAGGGCGCGTAGAAAGGGTTTGCCCCAATTTAACAAAGATAGGACCTAGGTCTTGTAAAGCTAGGCGCAAACGACGTCCTAAACTGTAGTCTTCACTGTCTTTCTTGTAATAGGCGGGATGTAGATGAGCTCCAAGACGTAGCCAGCGAAAGATTCCTTCATCCGGTAGGTATTCATGCAAGCGATAGCGGATAAGAATACGCGCAATCTGGTACATACGGAGAGAGGAAGCAAACATTAGTGCGCCTCCGTCGCAAACTGTTTTTCCAAGCGTTCAATACGCGTTGTCAGCGCGTTTAGGCGTTGTGCAAAACTGGTTGTTTCACTACGACTAGCACAACCATTCGTCGTAAGAAATTCCTTCAGTTTTGTTTCCAATTTGCTTTTTGCCACCTCACCCTGCGTTTGCAGATGACGAGCAGCATCCGCCAAAATACTGCCTAAACGTTCGCCAAAACGCGCACGCAAGATTGCATCAAAATTGGGACTGAGTTCGCCCATAACGCGTTGGAACTGTTGGGCAGCATGTAAATCCCCTTCAATATAAAGTCTACTGGATGGCGCTGGCGTGTTTGCTGTTTTTTTGAATAACTGCAAGAAGCCGCTTAAGTTACCTTTCAGGCGTACGTCGCATAGTGTGGACGTGTCATCAACAAAGCAGAGCTCGCCTTCGCGAATTTCCACAATCCATGGACGTTCACGCCAACCTAGGTCGATGCTGATACGGCGGCCATCTAAACTACTGAGTTTTTTCCGTGCTTCAGGATCCAAATGAAGTGCACTATTAATAAGCGTTGCCAAGACGCGATCAGTAAAAAATAGCTCAAGCATGCGGTTTAATTCCTTTATGGATAGCAACAATGCCATTACTCATATTCTGATATTCACAGTTGATGAGTCCCGCAGCACTGAACATCTCTTTTAACGTTTCTTGTGCGGGGTGCATCCGAATGGATTCAGCGAGATACTGGTAACTATCCGCATCTTTGGCAATGAGTGCGCCCATTTTGGGTAGGAAGGTGAAACTGTACCAATCGTAGAATTTTCCGATAGCCACATTTTTAGGTCGTGAAAATTCCAATACGAGAACACGGCCGCCCGGTTTGAGCACACGCGCCATTTCTGCCAATGCTTTGTCTTGATGGGTTACGTTGCGCAAACCAAAAGCCATCGTAATCAGGTCAAAACTGTTATCAGCAAACGGCAGAGCTTCAGCGTTAGCAATAACAAATTCAAGGTTCGCAAGCCAACCTTTATTGGCTAAACGCTCTTCCCCTATTTTTAACATGGCCTCATTAATATCAGAAGAAACCAATCTTCCCTCAATATCTGCACCAGCACCTTTACCGCGCATACGTTTTGCTAAGCGCAAGGTGATATCGCCAGTACCCGCAGCAAGATCAAGAACCGCTTCGCCCGGTTTGACGGCAGTTTGCCAAACATACCAGTTCTTCCAGAAGCGATGAATCCCCACACTCATGACATCATTCATAACATCATATTTACGTGCAACCGAATCAAATACGGCACCGACACGCGCTTCTTTTTCTTCAAAGTCAATGGTTTCGTAACCGAAGTGAGTTTGTTCTTTTTCTGTCATGTGTTATCCCGAGTTTTACCTTGTGCTTCTAGGGCTTCTAAATAACGTTGCCAATAATCATCTGCATTGACGGCAAGATCATGTAGTGTTTCCCATGTATAGATACCGCTATGGTGGCCATCACTGTAATAAAGACGCACAGCATAACTACCAATAGGTTCGATACGACGAATGCGCACTGTACGTTTTCCTGCAACTAATGTCCATGCACCGCCATGCCCACGTACTTCCGCTGAAGGAGAGCAAACGCGTAGATATTCAGCGGAAAGTGGATAGGCTTTATCCGAAAACTGTACTGTTAACGTCTCACCTTCTTTTGTTAAACGTAGTTCTTCAGGCACGATAGGCATGAAGAATCTCCAGCACATCGTCATGATGTTGGATGGTTGCATGAGCACGCGCAGCTAATTCTGGCGTTATGATGCCATAACCTGGAAGAATTAAGGTGCGACATCCTGCATTCACCGCCGCTTGTATGCCCGGTGGAGAGTCTTCTATGACTAACAGGTTTTCCGGCGCAATCCCCAAAGCAGCCGCAGCCTGCAAATAGGGTTGCGGATCAGGTTTAGGTTGGGTGACGTCGTCATGCGTAATCACAACATCAAAAGCCTCAAATAACTCTGGATGCGTACTCCGCGCAAAATCTCGCTCTACATTCCGTCGAAAATCGCCCGTAACCAGTGCCAGTGGTACGCCTTCTTGGTGCAGTTTATGAATCAGTACATCCGCACCAGGCATGAATGGTGCGCCTTCTTGCGCAAAAATTTGATCGCGCATAGCGAACCAACGCGCAATAAAATCGTCCAATGGTATTGTCTGTCCCAGTGCTTCGCCCAGTAAACGCAAATAAATTTCTGGTGGCTTACCTACTAATTCTTCAAAAAGTTCTACCCGTAGTGGCAGTTGATCGCGCTCTATGAGTTCACGAAAAGCACGATAAATGAGGCGCTCACTATCAAAAACCACGCCGTCTTTATCGAAAGCAACCGCTTTAATCGGAGTATTCATGTCATATTCTCCCAAACTTCATCATGATGATGAATAATTTGACGTACCGCCTGCGCCACAGCAGGCTTTGGCGGATAGTCACTTGCCAATAATAAGGTTGGGCAACCAGCAGCTAATGCCGCTTGGGCGCCAATGTCAGAATCTTCTATCGCCAGCATCTGCTCAGGTGGAACGCCCAGATAAGCTGCAGCACGTTGATAAGGTTCCGCATCCGGTTTGGTATTGGCAACGTCGTCTGCGGTGATAATGACAGAGAAATAGTGAAGCAAATGAGGTTTGTTACAACGCTGAAAATCATGCAGTACATTGTCCATATCATCTGCAGTTACCAGTGCTAACGGATAGCCTTCTGTATACAATCGTTCAATCAGCGTGTCGGCACCAGAAATAAAAGGCATACCCTGAGCTGCAATGATAGCATCTCGCCTTTCAAACCATTGCTGGAAAAATCTTTCTATATCCACTGATACGCCTAATTTTTCTTGTAAGACCATCGCTGTAGTCTCACAGCTTAAACCTCGACAAGCGGCGACTAATGTTGGGGAATCAGGATAAGGATTAGGAAGCGCCGCTAAAGTCTGCAGTAGCGACGCTTCATAAATACGCTCAGAATCAAAGGTAACACCATCTTTGTCGAGAGCGACCGCTTCAATAGGCAAAGATGCAGACATATTGGCTCCCAATAGTACTCAAGAAATAGGGCGATATTGTAACCGAGAGACGATGCCACGCATAACAGCAAACATAATCAAGTTCTGAAGGTTTGACGTAATTATGGCAAAGTCCTTGTCTCTTAGTCTTTAAATAATGCTCTCAAGATGAATGCGTTTTACCGTTAAAAATCCAGAAAGTTGCTAGCGCTCCAACAAATAATAGCTATGCGCTGTTTTTTATAGGGAAAGTGTGCCTGGCAGTATTTTATGATGACGGTATCATGTCGAAGCATCATCTTCGCCCATAACGGTTGGTTCAATCGCAAGCTTAATACGAAAACGGGCAAAAACTTCTGCCTGAATACGGGCTGCAAAAGCTAAGATTTCTTTTCCACTGCCTCCATGATTAATTAGCACTAAAGCATGGTGAGCATAAATACCGACTTTACCATCATTTATACCTTTAAAGCCGCATTGTTCAATGCACCAAGCTGCAGGAATTTTGATGCCTTCAGCCGCTAGGTAATGTGGGATTTGTGGGTATTGTGCCTGCAAAGCAGCAAACTGGCTGGTACTGATGATGGGATTATGAAAAAAGCTGCCTGCGTTTGGCAGAATTGCGGGGTCAGGTAAACGGCTGCGTCGCAAATGGCAGACTGCGACAAAAATATCCTGTGGCTGTTCTAATTGTTCTTGCTGTTCACGCAATCCAGGGTAGGAAGCATTTACGCTTCCATGTTTGTTAAGCCGCAAAGTTAAGGCTGTAATGATGTATTGCCGCCATTTGTCTTTGAAATGACTGTAACGGTAAGCAAAACCGCAATCTGTTGCTGCAAGGTCAAGAAATTGGCGTGAAATACGGTCATACACTCGTACACTGTGCAGTAGCGTTTGTAATTCAACACCATAGGCACCAATATTCTGTACAGGGGCAGCGCCTGCGCTTCCCGGGATTAACGCAAGATTTTCCGCACCATACCAGCCTTCCGAGGCACAATAAGCCACAATATCATGCCATCGCTCTCCTGCTTGTACTTGCAAGAAAATAGCATCCGCATCTTCATTGATGATTTTCTTTCCACCATATTGCGGACAGAGTAATCGAGTCTTTACATAATCACGGAAAATAATGTTACTACCACCACCCAAGATATAATCATCAACTTGCGCGGTTCTCCATTCGTCTGCATCTTCAATCAATACTAATTCACGAGCGGTGGCTGGTGCTGCCAAACTATGACGTGTTGTTAGATCCTCATGTAGTAATGTTTGCATTAGTCTATTCCAAGCTTTTTCAGCTTGTAACGCATGGCTCGAAAACTAATGCCCAATTTTTCCGCCGCTTTGGTTTTGTTGTAATTACAATCTTCCAATGCTTTTAGGAGTAATTGTTTTTCCATATTCTGCATGTAGTCTTCAAGATCGTTGGGCAAACGCGGGGATTCAGAACGCGTAGGTATGGTTTTAGGTTCCGGTGTGAGATAGACAAATTCATCATCATGTTCAACCGATTTGGAATGATGCGCTTGCGGCGTTTGATAAGCAGTCTGTGGTTTTGCCATTTGCACCGGTTCTGATGCTGATGGCGGTAAACGACCTTCACTGATATGAATATCATCCGCCTCAATCATATTACCTTCAACAAACGTTAGCGCTCGCTCCAAAATGTTCTCCAATTCCCGTACGTTGCCAGGAAAAGCGTAATTTTCAAGTTTGCGTAATGCTTTGGGTGTTAATTGTGCTTCAGGATACCCAGAATCACGTGCTAATTTGGAAAGTAGGTGACGACTGAGTATCGCAATATCCCCTTCCCGCTCGCGTAAGGGTGGCATCGTCAGTTCGATTACATTTAGTCGATAAAAAAGGTCTTCACGAAATTTTCCTTCGATAACCCGTTTGCCCAGATCATGATGTGTTGCAGAGATAATGCGGACATCAACCGCTTCTTCGCGGTCACCACCTATCGGACGTACCGCACGCTCTTGAATGGCACGCAGCAATTTCACCTGCATAGAAAGCGGCAAGTCGGCAACTTCATCAAGAAATAAGGTGCCACCATTCGCTGCCACGAATAAACCATCCTGATCTTGATTCGCGCCAGTAAATGCCCCTTTTTTGTAACCAAAAAATTCACTTTCCACCAAGTTTTCCGGTATCGCACCACAGTTAACGGCTATAAATGCCCCTTCACTACGATTGCTTTGATGATGGATAGAACGTGCAGCGACTTCTTTTCCTGTCCCGGATTCGCCGTGAATAAAGACGGGCGCTTGTGAACGCGCAACTTTTGCAATCATTTCTCGCACGCGATGCATGATTTCCGCGTCACCAATCAGCTCATATTTACTACTGGAACGCCCGCTTCGCTGCCCTGCTTTTCCTGCAGATGTACCCGCATTGCTGCCACCATGACTTCCCGTCGTATTACCTTCTTTGAGCACGGCTTTACAGACAGCACGTAGTTGTTTAAGTTCAAAAGGCTTATTAATAAAGTCAAAAGCACCTAATTGCAGCGCGCGAATGGCCGTATCCATATTGCCATGTGCCGTAATCATGCAAACCGGCAAACCGGGATAGTGCTTTTGTATATGCGCAAGTAGATCGAGGCCATCCCCATCCGGTAATTTAATATCCGAAATAACAAAGCTGAATTGCCCTTCTTTCAACGCTTTTATGGCAGATTTAACACTGTACACACTGGTACAAGCTATATCTTGTCCGAGCAGGCTCATTTCAATCAGCTCACAGATATCGCGTTCATCGTCAATAATGAGTGCTTTTGTCATGATGGGTTCCCTCTATACATAAATTCGTCTTCACCGTTATGATTCGCCAAATAGCGTTCCATTGTCAAACGAAAACAGGCGCCTACGGATTTACGAACATAAACAATTTGCGCCTGATTCGCGACGCACATTTCTCGCACCAGATACAGGCCTAACCCCGTACCGTGACGCTTACTAAAAAAGGGTTCAAAAATCTTTTCTTCGTCTTCCGCTGCAACGCCACAACCGTTATCTTGTATGTCAATATAAAGAAAACGACCAACATCGCCAAGACGCGTGCGTACGATGATTTCCACATCATCACGTCGTGCATGTTTTACGGCGTTAAGCATCAAATTATGTAATATTTGTTCCAGATGACCCGCATCAAAAAATACAGCGTATTCATTGGTTGCATCAATGTCTGCACGGATGGAAGCCTTGCTCGTTTCGTTATTCATACGGGCTTCGGCAATGATGCGTTGTAAAAATAAATTCAGACGAATTAATTTTGTATTGCGCGGTTTATCAGAGAATAGATTAAGAATATCGGAAATAATATTATTCATCCGCTGTGTGTTATTGCGAATTTTATCGGTTAGAAAATGGATTTTCGGATCCTCACTCATTTCTTCCAGTAAATCAGCCGCACTTTGCACAGAACTCAGCGGGTTGCGAATTTCATGCGCAATACCAGCTGTAAGCCTGCCTAATGAGGCGAGGCGCGTTTCTCTCACACGCTGGTAACTCTCATCGATACTTTCCAACATCAACAGAGTTAGCGACATATCATCACTTTTCAACGCGCTGAAATTTAGACTATAGCTGCCTTTGCCAATCGGCAACGTGCGACTGTCATTAAAACGCATATGCTGCCAGCGACCAAAGCGTTGTGCTAATTCTGGCATCAGTTCTCCCAGAAAACGGGGGACTTTTTCCTGTTCCAGCATTCCAAAAATGGTACGCGCCTGACGATTCAAGGTCAGAATGGCGCCATCGTTACTGATGACCAATAGACCATTCTGCATATCTTCAATAATAGAATCGTTCATTTTACGCAATTGACGTGTGTAGCTCCGGTTCAGCTCGGCATTAATTCGGTTATCACGCCCTTGTGTTGAAAGATAGCTTACCAGTAATGCCAAGAATGACATTCCTATTCCCAACAATAACGGCTCTAATAGCAAATCCGCATGCTCAAAGAAAAGAGCAGTGAACTTGCTAATCCGAGTACCCCACGATAATGCTTCCAATTGCGGCCAGATAGAGAGCGACAGCATACGCAAACAACCCGAAACAACAATCCAACATAACGCCAAGACTATTGCATAAACTAAAGCTTGACGCACGGTTAGCGTAAGCGAAGTTAACAAAACGGAGCTTAAGACAATCAGCATCAAGAGGCTGGTATTACCGCTCATACCAACGTTAATTACTAACAATGATAATAAAACAATATCAAACAAAGCATTGGATAAGAATAATTGTTCCGAAACCGGTGCACGTAAGGAGAGTATCCAATGCGTTCCCAAAGCTGAAAGATATAGCACCGTTAAAAGTAGAAACCATTCAGCAGGTTCCATACCGAAGGGAAACAACAACAGCAAACTATTCTTATCTAATCCACTTAATACATATCCCAATAAAAACAGTAAACTGACGACAATACGTACGGTGTTGAATACGCGCAACATACTGCAACGGTAGAGAACACTCTCTTCGCCGGTGATTTTAATAATTCGCCCAGGATCATGTAATGGAATCTGGATATCACCATGCATCGTCATATACGCCTCCTAACACAAATCGCCGAATTGAATTTGTGCACGAGCGACAGCTACTGTTGCGGCAGTATCAGCGCGTAAAATACGCGGACCTAGGCGCTGTGGCTGCCATCCTGCATCAATAGCTGCCCTTACTTCAGAACGACTAAACCCTCCTTCTGGACCAATCAGAATCGCGACATCAGAAATGGGTAGATTTGGATGTGTAATGACGGCATCATCATGTGGAGAAAAAATCCAACGCACGTCTTTTTGTGTCTGCGCAATGATCTGTTCGAATGATAATATCGGTGCTAACAAAGGTAATACTGCACGTCCACATTGCATTGTGCTCGCAATAAGAATGCCCTGCCAGTGTTCAAGCTTCTTTTCTAACCGCGCCCCTGCAGGGAATGATTCTGTATGTGTCGTTTGTACAGGTATAATTTTTTGTACTCCTAATTCTACGGATTTCTGCACGACACGATCCATTGCTTCACCTTTCAAAATCGCCGCATATAGCTCAATTTTTAAAGAAGATTCATTACATACAGCTTCGCGCTGTAAGATACGCACCCAAGTTTGTTTTCGGTCAGAGCGCTCAATCTCACCGGTATAATCGCAGCCATCGCCGTTAAATAATGATAATGGTGCGCCAACACGTAAACGCAACACAGTTGTCACATGCCGATGTGCTGTTTCATCAAGAACAACCACTTGCCCTTCTTGCAGAGACAGCGTCGTAAACATTCTAATCTTCCGCATAATTGCTTCCGTAAAAGTCTATATCCATACTTTAATCATTTATAATCCGCTATTTTACCCTTCACTGACAATTTTTGACACCCTAAACATCATGATTATCACCAGTTGGAACGTTAATTCTCTCAATGTCCGTTTATCGCATGTTCTACAGTATCTACAAGACGAAGCACCAGATATTTTGGGATTGCAAGAACTCAAACAAACAAACGAAGCCGTTAATATGGTGGCTTTTACTGAAGCGGGTTACCATTATGCGATTTTCGGACAAAAAACTTACAATGGTGTTGCCTTGCTCGCAAAAGAACCACTGCAAGACATTGTGAACGGCATACCTAATTTTGATGATGAGCAAGCACGAGCTATTGCTGCGAGCGTAGGGAATGTACGCGTTCTGAATCTATATGTACCAAACGGTAAAGCCGTTGGTGACGAAAAATATACTTACAAATTACAATGGCTGACTGCTGTCACCGCTTATATTGAGACCTTACGTCGCGAGCACGATAACCTTGTGATCATGGGTGACTTCAATATTGCACCTGACGATCTGGATGTACACGATCCAGAAAAGTGGCGCGACGCTATCTTGTGCTCTCAGCCAGAACGGCAAGCACTACATGATATTCTTGCACTTGGCTTTATTGATGCCTACCGCCATTGTTATCCCCAAGAGCAGCAGTTCAGTTGGTGGGATTACCGTATGGGGGGATTACGTCGCAATATCGGCTTACGCATTGATCTAAACTTATGCAGCACTGCATTAACCGTACAAGATGCGGGTGTGCATATGGCACCACGCCGCTGGGAACGACCTTCTGACCATGCACCTGCATGGGTAAAAATAGACGTATAGTTTTCCTTCTAATATTTTTAACATAATTTTAGGGGCTGTCCTAGCTAACTAGGACAGATTCTGTTTTACTAATTGAGACCTTTGCAAAAGGTCCCCAAACCGGCTTTGCATTACCCCGACATCCACAACTCAAACAACATCCCCATGAGCAGCTTCTTCCAGCAAACCGCACAAGCCATGATCAACCGCCATATTGACCGATTTCCGCTGCTCAAAATCGATCGCATCATCGACTGGTAACCCATCCTCT
>JAUMZX010000040.1 GCA_030527905.1 Cardiobacteriaceae bacterium | reverse complement strand
AGTTGTGGATGTCGGGGTAATGTAAAGCGGTTTGGGGACTTTTGCAAAGGTCTCAAAACTTTCCTCCGCATATTGATAATACCAAAGCCCATTACTTTTTCTGCTGCCCTTCTGCTTTTTCCCTTTGTGTTTGCCACAAAAATAACTTTTGTCCAGCACCATGGGACCTTCAAAAGCGCATCTAATTCCTGTGTCAGAAGGTAACAAATGACCTGTCAGCTTTTGCGGTATATAGAGTGCTGCAAAATTGGAGGTGATACCGAACAGATCTACTGCTAAACGGGTACTTTTACTTTGAACACGAAATATTCAAGGGGTTTTCTCTAAGTAGTATTTTTATTTTAGCTTTGTTTTAATCTGGCGTTGACAGTAGATTAAATTCAGCATCTTATAATGGACTATTTAACGTAACGAACAGGCAGAAGCTTCAGGAAACACTATCTAATTCATCAAATGCTTCTACTGCTCCACCAAGATTTATATAGATAAAAATAGTATAGGTTTTCCGCTATCTACACATTACTAAAACAGAACCTTTATCTTATACAGGTTATTTTTATTCTGGCTGCCTATCATAATTGCGTTAATCTAATACAGCTCCTAATTGAAAACCCAGATATTCATAAACACGATCACTCTCGCATAAAAACCACGAGCTTTTTCTATCTGCGCTTAAGATTAAGCCACCATTCGTCTGTTTCACTGTTTTTATCGAAGACTTGTCCTTGCAATGGCGTAAGGGTCGATATTCCTTTTGATTTTGCCAACGGTATACTTTGCCGAACCGGTTCATCCCATGCATGAGGAGCAAGGAGGTAGGCTCCCCAATGAACCGGCATAAAGCGTTTAGCCTTAACAATAGATGCCGCTTTTATGGTTTCTACAGGCGTCATATGGTTATCAGGCCAAGCAGCATCATATTGACCATTCTCAATGAAGGCGAGATCGAAAGATTTGAATCGTTCGGCGATTTCTGAAAAATAACCTGGAAATGCAGAATCACCAGAGTAATATAATTGTTCACTTCCTTGTTGTAGAACCCAGCCTGCCCATAAGCTGTGATTACGATCAAACAAGCTACGTCCGCTATAATGCCGTGCAGGTACTGCATGGTAGTGGATACCCTTATATTCCACGTGCTGCCACCAATCACATTCAGTAATCCGACTTTCTGCTATCCCTTTATTTTTCAAATAACGCCCAAGGCCTAAAGGAACGAAAAACCGCGTATCGCTTAACGCGAAATATTTTAATGCAGCTCGATCTAAGTGATCATAATGGTTATGGCTGTATATCACGGTATCAACAGATGGTAATTCGTTCCATTGTATAGGTGCAGCTTGGTAACGCGGTGCAACGAATGGTACAGGTGCAGCATATGACGCTAACACCGGATCAATCATGATGGTCTGATCTTGTAGCCGTAGCATAAGTGAGGAGTGCCCAAGCCAGATATATTTGTTGCTGTAACTCGAGTCAATAAAATGTGACCAATTAGGTTTGATGATAGGCAATAATGTAGGAGGAAGAAACAATCGCCGCTGGAGATACATTTTCGTTAATGAACGTAATACAGCACGGCGATGTAAAGATGCCGTCGGTGGCGTATTGTAAAAAGTCTTTTTCTCAGAAGAATAATGGTCACTCATGTTAGAAAGCTATTTTTTAATTCAGGTTTCAATCAGAAAGAAAAAATATCACATCCTCTTATTTCTATGCCCGGTTCTTTTTTCTCCACATTTAACACCGCTCAGTGATAACGCTCTTTTATGTTTGTAGCCAATAGAGATGATTGTTATCCCTATATTCCTCTACTCACGGGATAGGAGGAAAAGGTTTTATTTTATTTGAGGTATTTTGTGTTGTACTTCTTATATTACTTTCACCTTCTCGCTCTACTTTATCTATGCGAATAATGTGGTGATAGAGAATAAAAGCTGTGCTTACATTTCCAAATTCTGCACACAGTTTTTCTACACGCGGGTCAATCAAAAGTTGGCTTTCTTCTTGAAATAAAAAATCTTCCAAGCAAATAAACCCCGCCATATCTGCAGGGAAAACATGACGCACATAGAGATCATAATAATGTTGTTCTGTTTTAAATTGGACACGGTAGATACTGTTTTCTTTATTCATACAGTACGTTCCATCCATGCTTGTAGAAATGCTTGCCAATGTGGACTGTCTTGCTCTTGCAGAAAAGTCTCCACCTCTTCTACACAATATTGGTAATTGGCGGATGTTAGGTTGCCTCGCATTAACTCAAAGCGTAAATAAACAAGGTAGGTATTTAATACGTCCGTTTCGCAATATTGACGGATACCCTTAATATCTCCTCGTTCGTATCGTTCTTGCACAGCACTGCCATCCATCGCCAGCTTTCCTGGGAACCCGCATAATTTAGCAATATCATCCAAATTCGTAACACTACGCGCTTGATAGCCAGAAAGGACATCCATAAGATCAAGATGTCGCCAGTGATATCGGTTCTGATAATTATTAAACTTGTAGTCTTTATCGTTATCGCCGATTTCAAAATAACGCTGAGCATTGATACCATGAAAAAGAGCGCGGTAGTGGAGTACGGGAAGATCAAAACCACTACCATTCCAACTTATTAAAGTTGGAGAAAACTTCTCAATACCTTGAAAGAAGCGCTGGACGATGTCATATTCACTACTATTCTCATTGCCTAATGACCATACTTTAAGCCCCGAAGCATTTTTCATGGCGACCGAAATGGCAACTATTTTGTGCAAATAATGACGCATAAAGGTACTACCCGTTTCAACAAGACGTTCACTACTCATAATACGGAAAATGTCTTGCTCATCGTGCTCATGTAATTCATGTAGCAATCTATAGGAAGCGACATCTGCAACCGTTTCAATATCAAAAATAAGCGTATTATGAATCACAATAATTTATTTCTGCTCCCAACTGCCACCAGCTTGGTACCACCATCCGCCTTTAGCTTGAGATATCCAACATTCAGCAAAAGTTTGCTGAATTTGCGCTGCCCAATCAGGGTGGTTATTCGCATCAGCAATAGCCTGATAAAGTGCCTTACGATCTTTATTTTCGGCGTTGACTAATTGGTTCATTCGCGCACGCTCCTCCAAACCAACTGCATCGGCATTATGGACAGCAACCAAGCCATCACTGGTTAATCCAATAGCACCATTATCTAAAAAAGGAGACATCTCTGTAAATCGATTAGCCATGCGTGCTTTGATTTGCTCAATCTGAGGCGACGTAGCATTAAAATCCAAGCTTTGGGCACGGGCTTCTTTGCTCACGGCATTTAGCGCGATGACGGCAAGACGGCGCGGATCAAAAGAACTATGTTCTTTTTTCGCATTGGTTTTATTTGCTGGAAGTGGTGCACCGTTTTTAGATGTGCTGGTTTGCTTCCAAACATCCTGAATGATTTGATCTGCTGCTTTTTCTACAGCTGCCGCTGGAAAATAAATATTGACAGTAACACAAGAGATAATGGCAATAGGGGCAAATAAAGTAAGACTACGTTTAAACATAACTTTCCTGATTTATAGTAAATTTCTGTAGGAAATCGGAGCGTTGTTTACATTTTTGAGTTTTGTTTGCTTTTATTTTTTGCATAAAGGATTTTTTAGGAATTTTTAGCTACCATCAAGAACCATGCGACTTTGTCGTGCCTTTGGCATTCTTGACAATAGCTAAAAATGTCCAAAATTGGGCATCCATACAAAAAGGAAAAGTGTAAACAACGCGATTAATTCTTACATTTAATCTTTCGCACGACCCAGATATTCGCCGCTACGGGTATCAACACGAACAATGTCGCCAATATTCATAAATAGAGGAACACGTACTACAGCTCCCGTTTCCAAAGTAGCTGGTTTTCCACCACCACCTGACGTATCACCACGTAAACCTGGGTCCGTATCGACAACTTTTAACTCAACAAAATTTGGCGCTGTTACGCTGATAATATTTCCATTCCAAAGTACAACTGTGCATATTGCCTGTTCAAGCATCCACTTATCGGCATCAGCAACCGCAGCCTGATCAGCTTGCAGTTGTTCAAAAGTCTCAGGATGCATGAAGTGCCAACTGCTTTCGTCTTTATACAAATATTGCATTTCTGTTTCATGTACGTCCGCAGCTTCTACGCTATCTCCCGACTTAAACGTACGCTCAATAACACGACCTGTTTTTAAGTTTCTTACTTTAACGCGGTTAAAAGCCTGCCCTTTACCTGGTTTAACGAATTCGTTCTCCACAATATTATATGGATCACCGTCTAACATAATTTTTAGTCCAGCTTTAAATTCGTTGGTTGAATAATTCGCCATAATATAATTCCTTAAAATAAAAATATTGTTTTGTATCTTACCGAATCATACATTGAAACGGAAATGGATAACATCGCCCTCTTGCACAAGATAATCCTTACCTTCCAATCGCCATTTACCTGCATCTTTTGCACCAGCTTCTCCTTGGTAACGGATAAAATCTTCATAAGCAATGACTTCAGCGCGAATAAAGCCACGTTCAAAATCCGTATGAATCACGCCAGCAGCCTGTGGAGCAGTTGCGTTTTGGGGCATGGTCCAAGCGCGCACTTCTTTGACACCTGCGGTAAAAAAAGTACCAAGACCAAGTAAATCATAACCTGTCCGAATAACGCGATTCAGTCCAGGCTCTTCTAACCCATATCCCGTGAGCAAATCTGTACGTTCATCTGGAGATAATTGTGATAATTCTGCCTCTATAGCCGCACACACAGTAACGACAACAGCTCCTGTTTCAGCAGCTTTATTACGCACGATCAGTACATAATCGTTATCACCATTAATATGCTCCTCATCTACATTAGCAACATACATAATCGGTTTCATTGTAAGAAGGAAAAGATCACGAATCACTTTTCGCTCGTCCACACTCATATCCATTGTGCGAGCCAACTCCCCATTCTCAAGATGTGGCGTTAGACGTGCAATTATCTCTAACTTCAATTTTGCATCTTTATCCCCGCCTTTTGCCACGCGAACCAACCGTTGTTGTGCCTTTTCCAATGACGCCATATCAGCAAGAATCAGCTCACTCTCAATGACCTGAATATCAGCTAAGGGGTCAATTTTCCCAGCGACATGCACGACATCTTCATTATCGAAACAGCGCACAACCTGTGCGATAGCATCGGTTTCGCGTATATTAGCCAAAAATTGATTTCCCAGACCTTCGCCTTTGGATGCTCCAGCAACCAGTCCTGCGATATCTACAAATTCCATGGTTGTTGGCAATATACGCTCTGGCTTAACAATAGCAGCTAACGCATCAAGACGCGGATCAGGCATATACACGATACCTGTATTAGGTTCTATTGTACAAAATGGATAATTTTGTGCATCAATGCCGGCATTAGTCAGTGCATTAAATAGCGTAGATTTCCCTACATTTGGCAATCCAACAATGCCACAATTAAATCCCATAACATTTCTCCTTTGGTTCCGCGTGAAACCACGTGTATTTATCCAGCAGAATGCAGCTGCTGCATGGCCTTTTCCACACCGTCCTGTAAAAGCACGGGGAAGATGGCAGTACCCTGTATCATTGATTGCTCAATTTGTGACAGTTCTATTTTACTTGGCTGATGCAAAACATAATCGACAACTTGATCACGTACTCCAGGATGGCCAATTCCGATACGTAAACGGTAAAAATCTTTAGTGTTAAGGGCGGCGATAATATCACGCAAACCATTGTGTCCACCGTGCCCCCCAGAAAACTTCAATTTTGCCGTCCCAGCGGGCAAGTCTAGTTCATCATGCACAATTAGAATCTCATCAGGAGCAATGTCATAAAACTGCGCCATTGCACTCACCGCACGACCACTAGCATTCATAAATGTCAGTGGTTTAAGAAGATAAACAGCGTGCGATACAAAAATGACCTTACTACATTCGCCCTGAAACTTTTTTTCTACATGAAACTGGCAGTTTTGCCTTTGAGCCAGATAATCCAATAGCCAAAAACCCGCATTATGGCGGGTTTTTTGGTAGCGTTCCCCGGGGTTGCCGAGTCCGACGATGAGTTTAATCATATCTCTTATTCAGACGCAGCACCACTATCTTCTGGCGTATCGTTGTCAGCAATAGTATCAGTACTATCACTTTCAGTATCGACCACCAACTGTGGATGTACAATTTGAGCCACCACCGCATCAGCACGCTCATCATCATGTACCAGACGTACGCCTTGTGGTAATTTCAGATCTCGCAGATGGATAACCTGACCTAAAGAGACGTCTGCCATATCAACTTCAATATATTCTGGAAGATCCCGTGGTAAGCAGATAATATCAACGCTATTCAGATGATGCTCAACAATACCACCTTCCAATTTCACACCTTTACTAATTTCTTCATTCGTAAAGTGCAGACTAATAGTGGCTTGTAACTCTTGACCTCGAACAATCCGTTGAAAATCCATATGCTGATATAAAGGCTTATACAGATGACGCTGTACATCACGTACAATAACCTCTATATCACCTTGATTCTCAACTTTTAAACAGATAATTTGAGAATAGAAACTATCAAAACGTCCATACTTACCTAAATCATCTTGCTTAACAGCAATAGATAACGGTTGTTCTTCACCACCATAAACGATGGCAGGCACTAGTCCTTCACGACGTAGGCGGCGGCTCGCACCTTTCCCATTATCCTGACGAACATTAGCGTTCAGGGTATATGCATATTTGCTCATATTTTTCTCCATAAAGTAATAAAGAGCGCTTGCGACCAGCGCTCTATTTTTTTCACTGTTGCAACTAAATATTATATTAGTTAACAAACAGCGAAGAAATTGATTCCTCCACGTGAATTCGGCGAATGCTTTCTGCAACTAATCCTGCGATAGATAACACTCGAATTTTGTTGCATGATTTTGCCTGTTCGCGGAGCGTAATAGAATCGGTAACAATTAATTGATCCATACCTGACATTTCAATATTCTTAACCGCATTCCCCGAGAGAATGGCATGGGTACAATAAGCAGTAACAGTTCTTGCGTTTCTCTCTTTCAATGCTGTAGCAGCATTAGCTAATGTTCCAGCCGTATCAACCATATCATCAACTAAAATACAGTCACAGTCTTCAATACCATCACCAATGATATTCATCACTTCCGATTCATTAGGTCGAGGGCGTCTTTTGTCAATAATAGCCAATTTAGCATTAATTTGTTTAGCTGTAGCGCGCGCCCGTAATACCCCTCCAATATCTGGGGAAACAATAACTGGATTTTTAAAATCTTGAGCCAATAAATCATTCAAAATAATCGGAGTGGAATAAATATTATCAACAGGAAAATCAAAAAAACCTTGAATTTGGTCAGCATGTAAATCTAATGTTAGCACTCTATCAATTCCCACACCAGCAATCATGTTGGCAACCACTTTAGCAGAAATTGGCACGCGGGCTGAACGAGGACGACGATCCTGACGTGAGTAACCAAAATAAGGAATCACCGCTGTGATACGATTTGCAGAAGCACGTCGTAATGCATCACTAAGAATAAGCAGCTCCATAATACTATCATTGGTAGGATAGCTGGTTGGCTGAATAACAAAAGCATCTTTGCCACGAACATTTTCTTTTAATTCGACGCGAATTTCGCCATCTGAGAACTTATCTACAACGGCATTACCTAAGGGCAATCCAAGATGCTGGACAATCTGACGGGCAAGTTGCGGATTGGCATTGCCCGTGAATACGGTCATGCTACCTCTGGACACGTGTTCACCTTGCATGTACTAAAGAAAGATGGCTGGGGTGGAAGGATTCGAACCTACGAATGCCGGGATCAAAACCCGGTGCCTTAACCACTTGGCGACACCCCAATATTATAGAGCGATTATTTCCACTCGCTAATTATCGCGTACGCGAAGCGTGGGCATTATAGCGATTTGTCATAGCGCCGCAAGATGAATAAATGTTTTTTTGTTCAACCATATTATATTACAAACATTTTTTGCACGACCAGACGCATTTGGTAGTCTTTTTGTTTCAAACGAATACTACGATAATAAGCACCTTGCCAATCGCGTAATTCCACTTTCCAACCATCTGCTTCAAAACTTTCTTCTTGCCGCGGTGTTGTAACCCAGCTTGCCAATGATTCCAAGGGTAATGGTACACCTACTTCACGATTCAATTCCTCTCGACTCATCGCTTTGTCTTTTTGATTTTCACGTACCACAATACTGCCGTTATCATAATGAATACGCATTTGCTCCTGTCCTAACGGATCTATAATTGCAAGCGTTTCGCTCTGTTTCACGTGTGTCCACTCTATACCTGCATTGATTGCTTTTTCCTCACAGGCCCGATTTTTTCGGCAATAAGGGTAGCGCAACGCTATTTTTCCTTCAGCAAGCCAGCGCTGGGGATTGAATTCACTTGTTACAACATTTTGTTCATTATGATTATCCATATTGTTATTGGCACAACTGGCAAGTAACAGCGCACAAAAGAGTAAGATAAATTTATTTTGTTTTCTCATCTGTAATCCCTAATTTTTTCCCAATATTTTTTAAATGAATGTTGTCTGGTTGACCTTGTCGTTCGTAACGATAAACTTCTTCTGCAAGCTGCTTATCACCAGAAGCGTATAGTATTTCTATGTAATGTGCGGAGATTTCGTTACTACGGTAGGCTGCATAGGCGCGTCGTAACCATGCTAACGCTTCTTCAGTTTTACCTTGCCGAAAAAGTAGCCAGCCATAACTGTCTTGAATAGCCGGTGAATCTGGATAGAGGTTAAGCGCCGCTTGTATCATCTCAGCTGCTTTTTTATCTTCTTTTGTTTGCGTCAAAAGGAGGTAACCATAAGCATTGAGTGCATCAATATTTGCCGGATCAATACGGAGTATTTTACTAAATTGCTCTTCTGCTTCTTTAATGTTGCCACGAGATGCGTAAAATTCCGCTAGAACGTAAAGTAAATCCACTTGCTCAGGATAACGAGACAAAGCCTCCTGCAATAATTTTTCCAAGCGGTTCCATTGTTGCGCTTGTTGTAATTGTGCCGCTTCAATGAGATAAGTATCGAGAACTTGCGCATCATCAGGAAACGTTTTCCGTAATGTAGCAAATCGTTCCTGTGCCTGTGCGTAATCATGATGACGAAAAGCCAGTAATGCTAGCTGTTCCTGTGCTTGCAAATAGCGCGGAGAATCCTGACTAATTTCACCAAGCAATGTAGTCGCGACATTATCTTCTCCTGCATATACAGCAGCATTTGCCGCGGAGAATAGGTAACCATTAATATCGATCTGATGTGCATCTAAGAGTTCACGATATGCTTGCAAGGCAGCAGAATAGTTACCTGCCGCTGCATGTAATTGTGCAATTAATTGCCGCACTGCCATATCTTGCGGCTGTAGTGTTTTCCAGCGAAGCGCAAGTGTAAGGGCATCTTGCCATTGATAATGTGTACTGAGCATATCAATGTAGGAAGATAACAAGTTAATATCTTGCGGATAACGATTAATCATTCTATCCATGATTTTTCGGGCTTCTTGCAATTTTCCGATACTAGCCAAAACCTGTGCCTGCATCAATTCTAATTCGCGCCAGTTTCCATCCAATGCAATCGCGTCATCAAACGCCTGTACAGCAATAGATACTTGGCCTTGTTCCTTAGCCATCAACCCAAGATAATAGTGTAGATAGGGATTCTTAGGAAATTCTTGACTTAGCTTTTGCAGCAAATTGAGACGTTCATCACTATCTGGATAATCCGCAAGCACTCGGAAAATTTGAGCCACATTTTGTGGACCGCCATCTGTATTGAGTAACGATTGCATATGCCCTAAGGCTTCATTACTACGACTATCCACCAGCAAAACCCGTAACAATGCCAGACGTGCATCATTATCATTCGGAAATGCAGACAACCATACCCGCGCTATTTGCTCGGCACGCGCGAAGTCATGCGTATCCCAAGCAAGCCCATAACCGTATTCCAAAGCATCGTATTCGCCGCTTTGTACAGCGACATCGGTCATCGTGTTAAGCGCTTCTGTATATTTACCGGCATGATCTTCAAAACGAGCGGCCATAGCGTTATACAGCCACTGAGAAGGGCGAGACCATTGGTGATGTTCTTTTTTATCCTCAGGCACAGCAAAAGATTGCTTGGATAAAGCAGCGAGGACACAAATTAAGGCCAAACGGTTACGGCGTGGCAATTTTTACACCATAAGCTGAAACATAAAGCGTGATAGCTTAAAATACTTACATGAAAAAGTTAATGACCATATGTTGAATCCTTCCCAAGAACCCGTTAAAACTATTATTGCGTTCGGCGTTAATCATCATACTGCCGATAGCGCAGTAAGGGAAAAGTGCGCCTTTTCGCCGGAAGAAACCGTTGTGGCGTTAGCGGATTGTGTCGCAACCACTTCTATAACGGAAGTCGCATTACTTTCTACATGTAATCGTAGTGAAATCTATGCGGTTGGCAGTAATAGTGCGACCATTGCAAACTGGTTTACTACTTATAAACAGCTTGATCCTGCTATAATGGCGCAGATGAGTTTTAGCTATCAAGATAGCGAAGCCATACGCCATGTGTATCGTGTTGCCAGCGGTATGGATTCACTTATTCTAGGCGAACCGCAAATTCTCGGACAAATCAAACAGGCTTACCATCTGGGGAAAAAAGCGGGAACGATTGGCGGCGTATTAGAACGTCTATTTCAGCAAAGTTTCGCGGTAGCCAAACAAATTCGTCATAGTACTGCCATTGGTGCAAATAACGTATCGGTAGCAGCTGCTGGAGTTAAGCTAACCCATCGTTTCTTTGATGATCACGAACGCCGTACAGCACTCATTGTCGGCGCGGGAGAAACGGCACAGCTGGTTGCAAAATACCTTAAAGATAATGAAATAAAAAGGCTTATTGTAGCTAACCGTACACTCTCTCACGCACAGGCCTTAGCTGAAACATATGGTGGCTTCGCCATTAGTCTGGAACAATTACCTACTCAATTGCATGAGGCCGACATCATTATTGGCGCCGCGCGTAGCGATATGCCGCTCATTCGTCGCGACCATGTAAAAACATCATTAAAGCAAAGACATAACACATTACAAGTTTTCATTGACCTTGCTATACCACGTAACTTCGATCCTGCCATAGATAGCCTTAATCAAGCCTTCCTATACGGGGTAGACGACCTAGAACAGATAATTGATGACAACTTAAAAATACGACAAAGCGCAGCGCGACAAGCTGAAACCATCATTCTTCTCTATGGTGATGATTTTATAGGTTGGTTACGATCCAAACCGCAACAACAAATCGTGCGAAAGATGCGGGAGAACGCCAATATAATCCGTGAACAACTCTTACAAGAATCCTATCGTCGCTTAGCGCACGGTGAAGATCCGGCGCAACTGCTCGAACAACTTAGTAAAAAATTAACGAACAAACTCCTGCATAACCCGAGTGAACTGATTCACGCCATTCCGCCTGACCATAAAGATTGGCTTGCCATCATCGCCGACACATTTAAAACCGAGACACCCTAATGCATCCAGCCATCCGTGAAAAACTTGATACCCTGCGTGAACGATACGACGAACTCAATGCGCTTCTCGCAGCACCAGAAACTGCCGCAGATACAGAGCGGCTACGCAAATATGCGCAGGAACATGCCCAACTGACACCTGTTGTTACAATTCTGGACGACACCCGTCGCTTACAACAAGAACTAGCCGATCTTGACGAATTGCAAGATGACCCGGAAATGGCCGCATTGGCTGCAGCCGAACGACCTGAATTAGAAAGCCGCATCAGCGCAAATGAACTCGAACTGGCGCGACATATGATCCCCAAAGACCCACTAGACGGCGCTGACGTTTACCTTGAAATACGCGCCGGAACTGGGGGAGACGAAGCCGCCATTTTTGCTGGTGACCTCTTTCGTATGTATGGAAAATATGCCGAACAAAAACGTTGGAAAATTGAAATTCTCTCGGAAAACGTAGGAGAACATGGGGGGTACAAAGAAATCATTAGCCAGATTAGCGGACAAAACGTTTATTCCACGCTGAAATACGAATCTGGCGCCCATCGCGTACAACGGGTTCCAGAAACAGAATCGGGAGGACGCATCCATACTAGCGCCGCAACCGTCGCCATCTTACCAGTTGCCGATGACGTTCAACCAATCAATATCAACCCCGCCGACCTCAAAGTAGATACATACCGCGCCTCTGGTGCGGGTGGACAACACATCAACAAAACAGACAGCGCCATCCGCATTACACATCTGCCCAGCGGTATCGTAGTCGAATGCCAAGAAGAGCGCTCACAACACAAAAATCGGGCAAAAGCCATGCGACTACTTGCTGCACGCCTACTGGATATAGAGCGCAACAAAGCGCAAAGCGAGCAGGCGGCCGAACGAAAAAGTTTGGTAGGCAGTGGCGATCGTTCAGAACGCATTCGCACCTATAACTACCCACAAAGCCGTGTGACCGACCATCGTATAAATCTCACCTTATATAGTCTAGACGACGTGCTACAAGGTGATTTAGACAGTATCATCACGCCACTGCAACAAGAACAAGAAGCTAGCGCACTCTTAGCTTTACAGAATGGCTAACAAGAACAATCTACCCCGTACGGCTTCAAAACAGGAAAATACATCTATCTCCAAAGTGATCAACACGCCATACCGCCTTTGGACATTCTGCGCTACATACTGCAAAAAACAACGTAATACCTATGCCATTACCGTTTTATTTGAAAATAACACAACAATAAAAATCACCAAACGCGCCTCAATCCATCATTTACGCGCGATCACCTTTGTTGACGGATAGGACGTAAACCTCACACGTGGAGACCTGTGCAAAACCCTCCAACTCATCCACTCATTCATTTTTCAACACAAATG
>JAUMZX010000039.1 GCA_030527905.1 Cardiobacteriaceae bacterium | reverse complement strand
TAAAAGCAAACAAATCTCAAAAATGTAAACAACGCTCCGATTTCCTACACATTAATACTAGGCGCTGTTTTAATGATGTGTGGATATCCACTCTTTCTCATACAAAGTGAATAGCGTAGCAAAAGAAAGGGCAGGTAGTGCTGCTTAAATCTATTCTTTTCCTAGTAGATAGTGGTTAATTGCCATGAAACGCTGATTGTTATCTGCCATATCAACGCTAGATTAAAACAAAGCCTAATACTAATAAGCCGTTCTACGTTATCGATGTAGAACGGCTTTTCTACACCGCATTTTCCTTTCTACATTAAAGCAGCAACTTTGTGCTGCTACATATCCGAACAGATAAAAGCGTAATTAACCGATAAAAAAAAGCATACGATTTATAAACGCTATTTCAGTCACCTTTCAGCGAAAATTATGTGATTTAGCCGTGTTATTTTGTTATTGAATTAATTATTACTGTTTAAAATATCTTAATTAATAACCAATAAAAATTATTTGAGATGCCATTGATACTTTGTTTCTATCCTGTATAAAAGAAGCTTGACCATTTTTATATCAATTTGCGATAAAAATAGACGTGGTTGATCAAAATTTGAAAAAATAAAAACCGTCCAACCGCTTTATTCCTTTCGGGAATGAGATAATAATTTTTCTTCTATTTTTAAATAAATAGCACAAATATTTCCCTCTCTCGCGTGTTTTGCTATAGCCAAATTTGATACCACTCATAAAAAATTACTTGGTAGTAAAGGCAAAAGGCATTTATATTCATCTGACCGCAGAAACTGATTGCGGATTACAACGCGATGTTTCTGTTCCTGCGGACTCTTAACCACCATTTCCTGAGGAGGAAAAATGTCGCAAGCTGTTTTAAATTCATTATTTGAGCAAATCAAAAAACGCGATCCGTCTCAAACGGTTTTTCATCAGGCGGTTCAGGAAGTTTTCATGAGCCTAGAAGGCTTCCTGAGCAAAAAACCTCGTTACACAGAAAGCGGTTTACTGGAGCGGTTAGTCGAGCCAGAACGAGCAATCATTTTCCGTGTGCCATGGGTTGATGATAAAGGAAAAGTACAAGTTAACCGTGGTTTTCGTATAGAAATGAGTTCTGCGATCGGTCCTTATAAAGGCGGTCTGCGTTTTCACCCTAGCGTTGACATCGGTGTTTTAAAATTTCTCGCATTCGAACAAGTCTTCAAAAATGCCTTGACGACATTACCAATGGGTGGCGGTAAAGGTGGTTCAGATTTTGACCCTAAAGGAAAAAGTGACAGCGAAGTGATGCGTTTTTGCCAATCTTTCATGAGTGAACTTTTCCGTCATATCGGTCCAAATACAGATGTTCCTGCAGGCGATATTGGTGTTGGTGGTCGTGAAATTGGCTTCCTCTTTGGTCAATACAAGCGCCTAAAAAATGAGTTCTCATCTGTGCTCACTGGTAAAGGATTAGAATACGGCGGAAGCCTCATTCGTCCTGAAGCAACAGGCTACGGTACCGTATACTTCGTTGAGTCGATGTTGGCTACCCGCAATGATAATCTCGCTGGTAAAACTGCAACTGTTTCGGGGTCTGGGAACGTCGCCCAATATGCGTGCGAAAAACTGATACACAAAGACTCTAAAGTACTAAGTGTTTCCGATTCTTCAGGCTACGTTCATTTCCCTAACGGTATGACTGAAGCACAGCTTGAAGCGCTAAAAGAATTAAAAGAAGTACGTCGTGAACGCCTATCCGTTTATGCGAAAGAACAAAATCTACCTTATTTTGCTGGCGAAAGACCTTGGGGCATTGCTTGCGATATCGCCCTACCGTGTGCTACACAAAATGAACTGGACGGTAAAGATGCACAAACGTTGCTGAAAAATGGCTGTATCGCCGTAGCTGAAGGCGCTAATATGCCAAGCACACTAGAAGCCGTTGACGCTTTCCTGAAAGCAAAAATTCTTTACGCACCAGGCAAAGCCAGTAACGCTGGTGGCGTCGCCACTTCTGGTCTGGAAATGAGCCAAAATGCCATCCGTCTATCGTGGAGCAGCGAAGAGGTTGATCAACGCCTGTTTGACATCATGCAAAGCATTCACGAATCCTGTCTGCGCTACGGCAAAGAAAGCGATGGTAGCATTGACTACGTCAAAGGCGCTAATATCGCTGGCTTTGTCAAAGTCGCGGAAGCAATGTTGGCACAAGGTATTGTGTAATTGCGTTAATCTATTTGAAGACCGTTGCTCCAAACGGTCTTCAATTTTATATACTCTATAGTAATAATGTTGAATATAACATATTGCGTTCTTAATCTAATCCAGAAAGCATCACTTTCGATTTTTAATAGTATTGTCGTATTGTCGGTTATTATTAAAATAGCCCTTTGAATAACCTTTTACGTTCATCTCAACTGTATTATTAGATCTTCTTAAGACAAACAATTTGATTTAACAATATAAAAGTCTCTCCATAAAATATATTTTTATCTGTTATAGACCCTAAAGAATCATATATTCATATGATTTATTTTTTTTATATCGAGCTTAATGAATTGTTATATATCCGTTCAATAAAAGCCATGCCATATAAACAAACTTAATCCGTTTCAAATTCATACAAGAAATCTACGGCTTGTTCTTTTGATTCTACCGTAGCTTCAACATTAAAACGATTCGTAAATTGATAGCGAGCGATGAATTGTGTAATACCCGTAAAGAAGTTACTTTTTAATCCAACGTATAGTTCTTTACTTAGATATTTACCTGCTTTCAAGCCACTAGCTCCAAGATCAAATACATCTAAGCCCGTTTTCTTGCCGATATCGCCACTTGGAATAATGCCTCCAAGAGATAAGCTTGCAGCGGTTTGTAATAACGCTTCATTGTCCATAGTTCCATCTGGAGAACGGCCGAACAATAGGTAAGACAGAATCGCAGAGTCCGGCATTGCTGGTGTTGAAGTCAGCTTCAGCTGTAAACGCTCAACAGGTCCCGTTACAGAAGCGCCAACCTTAATATCTTTGTCATCTATATCACGTAAAGCTAGTACATCAACCGTCGGATTGGCAATATTGCCACCACTAAAAGTTACGCGCCCTCGCTTAATATCTAATTCCTGTCCATAGAGTTGATAAACCCCGCTAGCAACTTCAATAGTTCCCTTTCCCGTCATCGGGCGACCTGGACGTTCCATTAAAAGTACTCCGCCTTTCAAACGGATATTAATGTCTTTATTTTTGAAATAAACCTTATCGCCAAGAACAATATCAATGTCAGCTCGCAATGGTATGGGGGCTTCGATAGCTGTCGGCTTTTTTTCTTCACCATCCTTGTTTATTACAACATCCTTGGAGATATCAACACCGCCCGATGTATCAGGGATAGATATATTGGCTTTAGGCACAATAATTTTTCCTTTGACGTCAATACCATTATCCGGATCAATAGTAATTTTAAAATCAGGAGAAATCGCTACCATCATGGTTTTAGAATCTGCAATCAGCATATTTTTCCCAGCTAATTGTAAATTTAAGCGTAATGGTGAGAGAAACAATGTGCCATCAGCATCTAGGTTGCCTTCAGGTGTTCCAATATTGCCATCTATATCAATTTGTCCACTGCGATGTGCGGATAGTTTCAAGCGGATATCTTTTAATTCAGTGGCATATTCGGGAATCTTCACTAGCCCTCGTTCCAGCTGTATATCTCCACTAACAATGGGGGTTTGTGCCGTACCAGAGAATTGTAAAACACCATTCACTCGACCACTCATCTCACTTGCTTTAGGTACGAATTGACGGAATTTGCCAATATCGGGAATATTGACTTTCATTTCACCACTGAGATTTTGCTTACTAAAATCTTTAATTAATGCTTGACCGCTTATGGTGCCGCTATCGCCTAAATCAATATTTAAGGCACTGTTTGCTTCTTTATCTGAGAATTGACTGGTTAATTGTGCCTGCTTCAGCGTTAAATTAAGCGGCGGTTGACCTTTAATCTGAATATTAAGGCTACCGGGTTGTAAATATAAATTGGCATTGCCACGCATTTGCCCATTGGCAGCAATATTAATTTTTCCCTCACCTTTTAAGGCACTTTGTAAACGGATATTGTTCGGAATGAGCTTACCAAAACTTTTCGGGTTAAGTTCAGTGATGCGATAATCCAGTTGCGTTTGTTTATCTCGTTGCAGATTGATGCATAAACCGGAATATTGGTCTACAAGGCAGAAATCTCGTAGCACAATATTTTGCTTAGCTAGCTGCAATGTGGCGCGCTTTTGTAAATGCCATTGCATATCAAAGCCATTAAAATCTAAAGTAGCAATTTCGCCTTTCCAGTTATCTAATGTAGTGAAACCACCATTTGCAGATATTTGTGCATTTGCATCGCCACCTGTGCTACGTAAATTAAAACTATGCCGTTCAAAATTTCCTTCGGTACTTAGCACTATTTCTTGCCAACGTTTATTGGCTATTTGTACTCCCTGCATTTGCAGACGATTAGTAAAGTTACCATTCTTCTTCAGTGCGGTATTTATCTTTCCTTGCACGTTGGCTATTTTGTAATCCGCAAACGAAAGTGCGTTACCATTCAGCTGAGCCTGTATTTCCGGCGTTTGTATTGAACCGTCAATTTTGCCTTTACCATTTAGGCTACCACTAAGTGAAGGATAGAATGCAGACAGCTGTTTACCGTCAAGATCAAAATTTAGTGCTAATTTTCCCTCTTGTATTAAACCGTTCAGAAAGAGATGATTATCACCAATACGCACATCTACCGTTTGTACGTCTACTTTAGAACCATCAAGCTTTACTTTTCCTTTCCCCGCCAATGGCTGGCGTTGCCAATTTCCAGAAAGCGTGATTATTTCCGCGTTCAGTTTTGCTTTTCCATTGACAACATTACCTTCAGAGGTTAACTGCATATTCACTTCGCCATCTAAGCCTTGTTTCCATTCATTTGGCTTTAATTTCTGCACATCCGTTTTAATTTTCCAAGACAGCTCCGGTTGGAAGATAACTTCGCCATCAGCATGAATTTTTCCCTTTAATGTTTGTATGTCTAGTACGAGTGCTTCTAGCTTATTTCGTGGATCAAGTTTTCCGCTTCCTTTAAGATTAAGAGCTGGAAAATCTTGCCCTTGTGCATCACTACTAAGCCTTACGGCTAACTGTGTTAGCGGTCCATCAGCTTGTAGTTCTCCTTGTTTAGAAGTCACTATCGGTTTGTTCTTATCGCCTAATCGGAAGTTTTTCCATGCAACTTTCCCATGGATTTGCGGTTGTAGTAAATTTCCTGCCACATGCAGGTTGCCATTAATGTCGCCGTCTATTTGCGGTAGTAACCGCTGTAATGCTGGTGCAATTAATTGCAAATTAAGATCGGCATTATTGCTGTCAGCCGATCCATTAGCTATTAATTGATTTCCGGCAAGTGTGATTTGTAAGTCATGCGCATCTAGCTTTCCATCACCGTATTCAAGTCCTCCCTTTCCAGATAACGGTTGTTTTTGCCAACTCCCTTTTAATGTATCAATAGCCAGCATGATCCGCCCATCAGCGCCATGTGTTTTCATCACGCCATCTATTTGTAAATCCATATCAGGACGGAATTTTTTTCCATTAATTCCCTGAATATTCAATATTCCTGACCACTGAGGACTTTTGCTAAGATCGACATCACCTTGGAAATTAGCACTACCTCCAAGTGTATTTAAATTGATATTAATTTTATCAAGACGGGCGCCTGCAATATCAAGATCTGCCTGTAAATCCGCGGGAGGTATATCCGTACCTGAAAAAGCTGTTTTTAACTGTGTATGCAACGTACTAAATTTACCTTTAACATTCAGCTTCCCTTGCGCACTTTGGTAACGTTTTGCGTAATCCAAATTATGCCATTGCAATGTTCCATCAAGCGTCTGCTCTGCTAGTGAAATCTTACCATCTAATGAAATATCGCCAGTAGCACTTCCCTGCAGTGCTACTTTGATTTGCGGGTTAAGTAAACTGTTCTGCCAATTTACTTGTACCTGCTGTGTGGGATTTAAAAGCGAAGTTTCCGTAGAGAGTTGTAATGTTAATGGATAGTCACCGCGTGTCTCTGCTTTCCCATCAAGTTTAAGTGACCCTTTATCAGTCTGCGCTTCGCCTTTTAATATAAGCTGACTGTCATGATAATCGGCACTAAGGTTCGCTTGTTCATGAATATCCAAACCATGAATGGCTATATCAACTGGCAGATCTATACGCGGGAGTTTTTGTGGAATAGTCCCGGTTGTATCTTCTTCTTTGTGTGATGTATCTGATGGTAACCGGATAACGGCATGTTGTAACTGTAAGCCATCAATATTTAACTTTCCGCTCAACAAATCTGCCGCTTGCAAGTTCAGTTGCATATCATCAGCGCGCACATCCAAGCCAGCACCACTCAAATGAAAATTCTGCCAACGTTGTTCACCCAAAAGATGTCCGGAAAGACTGTCATAACTGACATTGAATGGTGTGAAATGGTTGATAATTTTAGGTAATTGTCGATACCCGCTATCGCTGCCGAGGAAATAATACAAAACAGCAATAGATAATATGGTGAGTAACAATATCGTCAACAGTGTCCACTTTAGCATTTTGTAAAGTGCACGCCCCAGTCGGGCAATATTCATAGATCAAGCTCCGCACCAATACTGATGTGTAAACGGACTTTATCTCCATATTCTTTATTAAAGCCATGCCCCACATCCACCTTGATTGGTCCAACAGGGGATTGCCAGTGCACACCAGCACCAGCTCCGACTTTCAATTTAAAGTCATCAATATAGGCATCACCTGCATCTACGAAAACAGCGGCTGCCCAATCAGGCTTAAAATAATATTCGTACTCTACACTACCAACACCTATATAACGTCCGCCAATATTATTATTCCCACGATCTCGACTGCCTATATTTTCAAAAGAATAGCCACGAATACTCCGATCCCCACCCGCAAAATAACGTAAACTTGGAGGAATACGGTCAAAATCATCTGTCCAGGTTGCTCCCATCGTTAGACGTCCTAAAAGGCGGTTCTTATCATTAAACGAGTGAAGATAACGAGCATCAATATTACCCTGCACCATTGATACATCTGAGAGTAGTGCCTTTCCTGCGCCTAGCAAGCCAAAACGGAATTGATAACCATCTTTGGGATTCAGTTTATTGTTAGTAGATGTATACGTCCATTGGGCTTGCGGATAAAGTAAAAGAGTTTTACCGTCAGTTAGCCCAATAGTAAACTTTTCCCATGCGCCAACGAGGGCATAACGATGTTCCCAACTACCTAAACGAAAATTATAGCCTCCTTCCACAAAAGCACGCTTACTATCGTAATTATCATTTTTGATATGCCCACCCAACCGTAGATAATAGTAATCGCTGGTAGGATTAGCAGCAGGAATACGATACAACGTATCTAAGCTACTGCTTTTTTGCGAGACATAAAGCTTGCTACTAAACTGGTGACCACGGCTATTTACCCAACGTCGATCAAAATCAAATTTACCGCGCACACCGCTATCTGTTGAATAACCAACACCTAAAGCATAATGCTTATTTTCATCCATCGTAAGCTGCGCATTAACTGGTACGGTTTTACGTTCTCGATTAGGTTCATCTCCAACCAAAGCCTCAGAAAAATAGCCGCTTCCCTGAAGATCTTGCTGTAACATGGCGACATCAGAAGAAAGATAAGGCTGCCCCGGCTTAAATTGAACAAAGCGTTCCAAAAAGTCCGGATCTAATGGTACTTCATTAAAATCTACGGCTTCAAAGCTGTACCGCATTCCACTATCAAAAATAAGAGAAATGTCGGCTGTATTGGCTTGCGGATTAACCTGTACATTATGTTCACGAAAAGTAGCATCAAAATAACCACGCGCACTGGCAAGCGCAGAAAAACGCGCTTTATAGGTTTCATAAGTATTATGATCAAGTATAGCGCCTTTCTTCAAAGGATTTTCTGCCAATAATTCTTGGAATTTTTCATCTTGTGCGGCTTCCCCCAAGACCTGCACGTTAACACGTTCCAAATGCGTTGCCGGATTTTGATGAACCTCATATACCACATGTAATCCGTCTTGTTCATCAGAAACATGAACCGTAACATCGCTATGATAAAAACCAAAAGGTTGTTGCGAACGACTAATTTCTTCGCGTCCGTTATCAATGAGATAACTAATATAGTCGGGCTGCTCAATCTTCTCATTCAAAACTTTATCTAATGAAAGAAAAATTCGTGCATTCTCCTTTTGTTGAGCATTCTGAATACCACGGATATCAATTTTATGAATGACTTTACCGCGTAACGCTTCGACGGAAAGATTTGACGGAACCGATTCTATGTTTTTTTTTCCTTGTGCACTCACGGGTAAAGTAAACATAACGAAGAGTATGCCTATCATGATAGTGGGGAATTTTTTCATCATAACCTTCCTTAACTTCCGTTATTTTGCCAGCCTCAGATGTTGCCAACGTAACCCTAAAGCAAACAATACACTAACATAAACCATTAGTCCTACAATGACTAACAACAATAAATCCCGTAAGCGTAACCATACCGTTTTTTCCAGCCAAATGGATATGTCGCCTTGTAGATAAAAAAGTATTGAAGCGAGAGCGACGTTTGCCAGTATTACTCTGAAAAAGAACCAACTTGAGGTCATTTTAAATACAACGCCTTCACGCCGCAAAAAATACAATAATAGCGACATGTTGACAAAAGCTGCCAGACTACTAGCCGCAGCCAAACCAGTATGGGCAAAAAACTGACTAAGGGAAAAAGCAAAAAACATATTAAGTACCATCGCACTAATACCTGCTTTAACGGGAGTTTTTGTATCGTGTCTCGCATAAAAAGCTGGCGCCAATACTTTTACCATAATCAAGAAAAATGCACCAATACCATAAGCACGCAAACTTAAAATTGTCATCGCCACATCATGTTCATTGAAAGCCCCGCCATACAACAATCCCGTAAGAATAGACGGTGCCAATACTAACAAGCCCACAGATGCAGCACTACCAATCAGAACCCCCCAACGCAAAGCCCAATCTAATGTTGCAATAAAATGATGCTGATCATCCGTCGCTCGTAGTGCACTCAATTTGGGCAAAATGACTGTACCCAAGGCAACGCCAATCAATCCAACAGGCAACTCAACCAAGCGATCGGAATAATACAACCAAGAAATACTGCCCATGGTTAATAAAGAAGCAAGAAAGGTATTAATAAGAACTGTGAGTTGCCCTATAGAAGAACCAAATAACGTTGGTAACATTAATTGCAGAATACGCCTTACCCCTTTATGCTTCCATCCCCAGCGCGGCCATAATAAAAGCCCATATTTCCATAAAAAAGGTAGTTGCAACAATAATTGTGCAATACCTCCAACTAAGACTGCCCAAGCCAGTTCTATGCCGTAGAATCCCTCAGAAGGAATACCTTCATGTTGACGCCACAAACACGCCACAATTAACGTAATATTGAGCAATACTGGTGTTAATGCCGGAATACCAAACTGACCAAAAGTATTTAGAACACCGCCTGCCATCGCAGTTAAAGAGATGAGGAGAATATACGGAAACATAATCCGCAACATATCAGAAGCCAATATAAATTGTTCGGGGCGTTCGCTTAAGCCACTGGCAACTAACGTGATAATGATGGATGAAAAGACTACGCCTAATGACGTAATCACAAGCAAAATCCCTAACAACGTACCACTGGTATGCCGCAATAAATCTTTTAACTGTTCAGGATGCTCAGCATGAGTTGCTGAAAATACAGGCACAAAAGCATTAGCAAATCCGCCTTCCGCAAAAAAACGACGCAAAGTATTGGGAATCCGAAATGCAGCAAAAAATGCATCTGTAATCGCCGCGTCAAAATAGCGCGCTACTAAAACATCACGCAACAACCCAAGGATGCGTGAAAGTAACGTCATCACAGCAAAAACTGCGGACGAGCGTCCTAACGATGCTGACATTAATACCAACCTAAACGCTTACTCAGCTCAATAATCAAATCAGCACGATTCATACTGTAAAAATGCAAAGCAGGAGCGCCTTCGGCAATCAGTCGCTCACATATTTGGGCCACTACATCCGCGCCATAATCACACAGTGTCGGAATATTATCTTGCAGCGCTTCTAGCCGTTTACGTAACCAACGTGGAATTTCAGTTCCACAGGCATCAGAAAAACGACTTAATTGAACAAAATTGCTAATCGGCATAATTCCTGGCACCAAAGGGATATTAACCCCCTGTGCTTGTACATCATCCCTAAAACGTAAGTAAGCATCTACATTATAAAAGTACTGCGTTACAGCATCAGTTGCGCCTGCCATAACCTTATCTCGAAATGACTGTACGTCTTCCATTGGCGTTCTAGCACGTGGATGCACTTCAGGATAAGCAGCGACATAAATGCGTGCATCGTCACCCCACAAATGCCGTACGTATGAAACCAAGTGTTGTGCCGTATGAAAACCTGCATTCTCAAATGCCCCTGATGGCATATCACCACGCAAGGCCATCAAGCGATTAATACCTAACGCACGATAATCATCTAATAACGTTCTAATTTCTGCTTCTGTTGACGCCACGCAAGTTAAATGAGGCATTGCAGGCGGACCATTTTCCGCAGACAAACGCGCTACTAAATTCATTGTACGATCACGCGTACTCCCGCCTGCACCATAAGTCACGGAATAATATTCACATTGTAAAAAAGCCAGTTCCTGTCTTACCGTAGCAAGCTTTTCTGCGCCTTCTGGAGTTGCTGTTGGAAAAAATTCACAACTTAAAGGTATTTTAGTGACAGACATGTCATCCCCTTAACGCTTAAACTTGGCGGGCTTAATATAGAGGACAAGATTATCCTTCACTTTATAATCGCCGCCATTAATATCTTTAAAACGATAAAAACCTTGTTCATCCTTCTTTGGTTCACTTCTGGCATAAAGCACATCTCCCGCCATCATTTTAACTTCATAAAGACGCTGTTCACTGCGAAAAACGCATGCCTGCAGAACCAGTGGCAGCAAAAGGAAAAAAAAACGTTTTTTCATGAATGGAGTCCTGGTTATAAAAAAATAAAAACTCAATTAGTTGCGCAGTATAACAGAGCGCGCATCGTTAAGCGCACTAGAGCTACACAAAAATAAGCTTACAGTTTCATCTAGGCTGCACAAGTAGCTGCCTGATGAAATAATGCTATAATTCGCAGCATACTTAATCCACTAAATATTTAGAGATACTACATGGCAGAAAATCATACTACCGCCACTACTTTTACTAGCTTACCTATTCATTCGGCCATTCAAGAAGCATTGGAAGATAATCATCTAACCCATACTACGCCCATACAAGAAAAGACCCTCCCACTGACATTAAGTGGGCATGATGTGATGGGATTAGCACAAACCGGGACAGGAAAAACTGCGACCTTTCTTATCTCTCTTTTTCATTATTTACTCACTAATCCAGTTCACCCCAAAGCTAAAGGGCCATGGGCTATTGTATTAGCACCAACACGCGAACTTGCTGTACAAATTAAAAAAGACGCCGATCAAATCGGCGCTTACACAGGTCTCAATAGCCTTGCTATTTACGGCGGCGTTAACATGGACCACCAACGTAATCTACTGGAAAATGCTCCTATTGACATTATCATTGGTACACCAGGACGTATCATTGACCTATTCAAACAAAAAATTATCCGTCTCAAAAACATTGAAGTCTGCGTATTAGATGAGGCAGACCGCATGTTTGATCTTGGCTTTATTGACGACGTTCGCTATCTGCTAAGACAAATGCCTCCTGCAAATGAACGTCTTAATCTACTTTTCTCTGCCACCATGGCACAAAAGGTACAAGAACTTGCCTACGAGTATTTCAACGCACCTGAAACTGTGAGTATCGAAAGCGAGCATGCCACAGCTGACAATATCTCACAACGCTTGTATCACACAGCAAAACATGAAAAAACGCCGCTCCTCATAGGGCTATTAAACGAAGAGAAACCTGCTCGCAGCATGATTTTTCTCAACACTAAAAAAGACCTAGAACGCTTATCAATCGTACTAGAAGCTAATGGCTATCCAAATGCAGCACTTTCAGGTGACATTCCGCAGAAAAAAAGAGAAAAAATCATTAAAGATTTCCAAAATGGAACAATCAACATTGTAGTAGCCACTGACGTCGCAGCCCGTGGTCTTCATATTCCCGATATCACACACGTTTTCAACTATGACTTGCCACAGGTTGCTGAAGATTATGTTCATCGTATTGGACGTACAGCACGTGCTGGTGCCTCAGGAACAGCAATCAGTTTTGCTTGCGAAGAATACGTTTACTCGTTACCAGAAATTGAGCATTACATCAATAATAAAATTCCTGTGGTAAATTTTGACGAAGAACTGCTAGCTGATGTCATTCCCCCCAGTGAAGAATCTCTGCGTCATCTAGATGAACAAAAAGCAGAACGTATTGCACGTAATGGCAACCGCAAGGGTGAGCAACGTTATTCTCGCAATCATAAACCAGAAAGTCATAATCATCGACGCCGTGGGTTACGACATAAACCGACTCAAAAAGATGAACCAAATGGCAATCAATAAAAATATTAACTCGTTGTTTTAATCTAACTTTTATAATGAATTAAATTCAGAGTTTGATAGCGAATTATCTAAACAGATGAGCAGTAGCTATAAGCAACAGCAACGTTGCCTACTACAAAAAAATCTTTCTACTGTTCCATCAGATTTATATAAATAAAATAGTGAAGATTTACTGAGTAAATCCACATATCACTCAAACGAAATCATTATTTACAATATTTAAGACGTGTTATTCCATACACTACTATCTTAATTAAATTATAAGCATACTGATAAATATTGAAATGCAGAATTTTTTTGAATTCTTAATAAGAAATAAAGTTGACCCCGTTCGACAGACGGTAAATCGCTACATTAGGTAGCGTTGGTTTAAGTTACTGCTCGTTTGTTACGTTAGATAATTGTAGGAAATCGGAGCGTTGTTTACAGTAATTTGA
>JAUMZX010000038.1:3873-13640 GCA_030527905.1 Cardiobacteriaceae bacterium | reverse complement strand
ATTTGTGTTGAAAAATGAATGCGAGGATGAGTTGGAGAGTTTTGCACAGGTCTCATTCTTCTATTACTCCATCAGATTTATGTGGTATCCACATATCACTAAAACAGAGCCTAACAAAATGGATATATGATGGGTAATACGGTTAAAGTGATTCGATACCGCATGATAGCTCTGCGTTTAGGGCGGCGGTTGCGTGAAGCTGAAGTTTGCGAATGCCATGAGGGCGTCGGCGCAATAAGGTTTGTCTATTGATAGCAGATTTTTATTTGTTATGGGGAGGTAGAGGCTGTTTTGTTGATGCTTCCTTTTGCGGATATAACAGATATAATTTTTTCAATTTCTTAAATTCTCATTTCGACAGTAATTCTTTTTAAATTAGATTTTTAATGGGATTTTTGTCATTAAGTAGGAACCAGGGACTATGGCTTTATTATTAACTGCGCAGGATTTGTCTTTAGCTTTTGGCTGGCGCCCTTTACTGGATAAAGTAAATTTTTCGTTGGAAACGGGCGAGCGCGTGGCGTTATTGGGGCGTAATGGGGAAGGTAAGTCAACGTTACTCAATGTGTTGCGTGGGGCGCAGGCGCCAGATGATGGGGTGTTGCGTTTTGTTGAGGGCGTGCGCGTGGCTTATTTGCCACAGGATCCGCCTGCCGCTGATACGCGAACAGTGCGAGAGGTGGTGCGCGGCGGCTTGGCAGAAGCGGCAGCTTTGTTAGCGCAATATCAAGCGCTTTTAGATGATGTGAGCAAGCATGATGATGAGGCGTTGGCGCGTTTGGAGGCGCAGATTGCCGCAGTAGACGGTTGGCAATTGGAAGGGCACATTGATGCTGTTTTACAGCGGTTTGAATTGAATGGCGATGCTGCCATGAGTGATTTGTCGGGTGGTTGGCGTCGGCGCGTTTGGTTAGCGCGGGTGTTGGTTGCTCGTCCTGATGTGCTTTTGCTTGATGAACCGACTAACCATCTCGATATGGGCGCGATTGTCTGGCTGGAAGGGTTGTTAAATGCGTTTAGCGGCGCGGTGATTTTTGTTACGCATGATCGTAGTTTTTTGGAGAATGTTGCTAATCGTATTTGGGAATTGGAACGCGGTCGTTTATTGGATGTGAGAAGCGATTATCGTCGCTTTTTGCAAACTCGTGAAGAGATGTTGCATGCCGAAGCGAAAATGCAGGCGCGATTTGATAAGAAGCTTGCTGAGGAAGAGGTTTGGATTCGTCAAGGTATTAAAGCACGACGTACGCGCAATGAAGGTCGTGTACGCGCTTTGAAGGCGATGCGCGCCGAGCAGGCAGCGCGGATTGAGCGGCAGGGAAAGGCGATGTTGCGGCTTGATGCAGGGGAGCGTAGTGGAAAGCAGGTGATTGTTGCTGAAGAAGTTGCGTTTACCTACGATGATTCAACGCGTTTGATTCATGATTTTAACGATATTATTGAACGGGGAGAGAAGATTGGCTTGGTTGGCGCAAATGGAGCGGGTAAAACGACGTTGCTTAATTTGTTGTTAGGAAAGCTGCAACCGACGACAGGCAAGATTCAGCATGGGACGAAATTGGAAATTGCTTATTTTGATCAGTTACGCACGCAGTTAAATCCAGAGGAGACGTTGCGCGATAGTCTTGGCCAGGGTCGGGATTATGTGGAGGTTAATGGTAGTCGTAAGCATATTGCTGCGTATTTGCAAGATTTTCTGTTTCCTCCGGAACGTTGGCGTACGCCTGTCGGGGCATTATCCGGAGGTGAGCGAGCAAGGTTGTTGTTAGCGCGTTTATTTGCGCAACCTGCGAATGTGTTGGTGTTGGATGAGCCAACGAATGATTTGGATATTGAAACGCTGGAGTTGTTGGAAGAGGTATTGGCGGATTATCCGGGAACGGTGTTATTGGTTAGCCATGATCGTGCTTTTTTGGATGCCGTTGTAACGCGGCTCTGGGTTTTTAATCGGGCTAAAGGTCGCATTGAGCAGGTGGTTGGAGGCTTTTCAGATTGGTTGCGGCAAGGCGGCGCAATCGCACAATTGGAAGAGGCAGTCGAGAGTGTGAAAGCTGTTCCTACCGCAACGGTTACGTCTACGGTGGGGAGTGAGAAAAAAGCAGGTAAGCTGTCTTATAAGTATCAGCGCGAACTAGAAGCGTTGCCGGCACAAATTGAAGAAGCGGAAGCATCTGTGGCGCGTTTAACAGCTGAAGTGCAGGAATCGCATTTTTATGAGCGATCGCAAGAGGAGCAGACGGAAGTGTTTGCCGCATTGCAAGCTGCGCAAGCTAAGTTGGATAGTCTGGTGGAACGGTGGATGTTGCTAGAGGATGGCGAGATTCCGTGCTGATATTGTTTAATAAGCCGTTTAATGTTCTCTGTCAGTTTACGGATAAGTCTGGTCGGGCAACGCTCGCGGATTATATTGATGTGTCAGGTGTTTATCCAGCAGGGTTATTGGATTATGACAGCGAAGGGTTGGTCGTTTTAACGGACGATGGTCGTATGCAGGCGCGCATTGCTGATCCGCGCTTTAAACTGGAGAAAACGTATTGGGTGCAGGTTGAAGGTGTGCCTGATGATGCTGCACTTGGACAGTTGCGGGAAGGCGTTTGGCTGAAAGATAAGAAAGCCGCTCATGCGAAGCGAACGCTGCCAGCACAGGTGCAAAGAATGGCTGCGCCGGATATATGGCCGCGCAATCCACCGATTCGGGTACGGAAGTCGATTCCAACGGCGTGGTTAGCGTTGACGATTCGCGAAGGGCGTAATCGGCAAGTGCGCCGAATGACAGCCGCTGTCGGTTTTCCGACTTTGCGGCTCTTGCGGGTGCGCATTGGTAAATGGCATGTGGCTGGGTTACAATCTGGAGCGTGGAAAATAATTACAAATACAGAAGGAAACCATTATGAAAGCAGCGATTGATCTATTGGTACGAGGCCAAGATTTACCGCCAGAGATGATGCGATCAATCATGCTTCAGTTGATGCATGGCGAGGCCGATGCAGCAGCGGTCGGCGCTTTTCTGACAGCCCTTACGATGAAAGGGGAAAGCGTTGCTGAAGTAACGGCTGCCGCTCAAGTGATGCGAGAATTAGCTAAGCCCATAACGCTGGGTGATGGTGTTATGGTTGACCCTGTGGGTACAGGTGGTGATGGTGCAAGTCTTTTTAATGTTTCAACGGCTGCCGCGATTATTGCTTCTGCTGGTGGTGTGAAGATAGCGAAGCATGGCAATATTGCGGCAAGTGGTGCATCAGGAAGCGCGGATGTGCTGCGTCAGGCAGGTGTGGTCTTGGAGCTGGAACCAGAGCAGGTGAAAACCTGTATTGATGAGACGGGTTTTGGGTTTATGTTTGCTCAGGCTTATCATCAGTCTATGCGACATGTTGTACCTATTCGGCGTGCAATAGGTATTCGTACGGTTTTTAATGTTCTCGGACCGCTTTCTAATCCTGCTGGCGTGAAATATCAGATGCTTGGTGTGTTTAGTAAAAACTGGTTACGTCCGATGACCGAAGTGGCGCATCAGCTAGGTGCAGAACGTGTGCTCGTTGTCCATTCGGATAATGGGTTGGACGAGTTTAGTGTGACACATACTAATCATGTTGCCGAACTGAAAGCAGACGGCAGTATTGTTGAATATTCCGTAGCACCGCAGGAATTCGATATGCATTACAGTGATCACAGTGCATTACAGGTGCGCAGTGCGACAGATAGTTTGGCTTTGATTCAATCTGTTTTTGAGACAGCAACGCCTGTTATTGGTTTTGATATGTTGGCGCTGAATGCAGGGGCGATTTTCTATCTCGCCGGTCAAACGCCTGATATCCAGTGTGGCACACTGTTAGCGAAGTCCATAATGCGCGATGGTCGCGCGTCTGCACAATTACAACGTATAGTCGCCTGTACGCAACGCCTAGGAGGTTCATGATGGCTACCATTCTGGAAGAAATTTTGGCACATAAACGTAAAGAAGTTGCCGCACAAAAATCTCGAGTAGATATGGATACGTTGGAAGTACGTATTGCTGCCAGCAATGATATCCCACGCAGCTTTATGAATACGTTGCGTGAAAAGGCCGAATCAACAGGCATTGCCATTATTGCAGAAGTGAAAAAAGCTTCACCTAGTATGGGCGTCATTCGTGCTGATTTTGAGCCGGTTTCGATTGCTGAATCGTATGCGCGAGCGGGTGCTACCTGCCTTTCTGTTCTGACGGATGAAAAATATTTTCAAGGGAGTAGTAGTTATCTGCGTCTTATTCGTGCTGCCGTATCATTGCCCTTATTGCGCAAAGATTTTGTGATAGATGAATATCAAATTGTTGAGGCACGCGCCCTTGGTGCTGATGCCGTATTGTTAATTGCCGCTGCACTTTCTGATCGCGAGCTTGCAGATTTTACGCGCATTGCCCACGATTTAGGCTTGGATGTTCTAGTTGAAATCCATAATCGTGAAGAATGCGAACGTGCGCTAAAACTGCCAATTCGTGCTATTGGTGTCAATAATCGTAATTTGCACGATTTTTCCGTCAGCCTAGATACGTCACGTGATATTCGAGCGATATTACCAGCGGACTATCTGCTTATTAGCGAAAGTGGTATTCATCGTCGTGCGGATATAGATTATCTGCAGAGTGCCAATATTCATGCTTTTCTCGTCGGTGGTTCATTAATGCAGGCAGAAGATCCTGGCGTTGCCTTGAACGAATTACTACATTAACAACGTACGATAAACTGGTATCAATAGGTCTTTTTGTGGCAAAATTCGCACTCACACACCTCACGCTCGCAGACAAAAATCAGGAGAATAATAATGAAAATGCGGATTCGCTATATGCTGGCAATTATTGCCTTTTTTTGCAGTATTACCGCCGCTGCCTTACAGAGTTATATTGCCGAATATGATTTAACCGTGCGTGGCGTAGGCGCAGGACGTGTCCGACATGAAGTCTTTTTTACGGATAAAAGTTATCGCATAGAGACAACAGGAACCCCTTCATTGGCAGCGCGTATGTTGGGATTTGGTCAAATCCGCGAGAAGGCAGAAGGAAAGATTGTTGCCGATAAAATCATGCCCGTTTCCTATCGTCGGGAAATGCAGGGTAAAGAAAATCAGTTTCTCTCTTATGATTATGCAGATGCTGTGAATGGACAAATTCATGCGATTGTCGGTTCGGAAAGTAAAGTATTACGTGTTAATCCTAATGAACCCGCCTTGGATATTCTGGCTTTGGTTGCGCAAAGTTTGTTAGATGTCGAACGGGGACGAATTGATGTGCGGAACTATACGTTAATTAGCGAAGACCGCGTGCGCAGTTATCAGATAAGTACTTTACCTAACGAAACGTGGAAAGATATAAACAATAATAAGATTATTAAAGTAAAAGTCTTTTTGCAAACAAGTGGGAACCGCCAGACAAAAATTTACTTCGCGGAAGAACCGCTTCGTTTGGTAAAATTACAACAATTAAAAGATGGGGAATCCCACTTTACTCTTAAGTTGTTGAATTATAAAGTGCTCTGATGAAAGTCCTACTGCTCGCACCTAAAAACGCACCCACTTATCTAAACGCTCTCTATGCTGCTATACGTTTGCAGGTTGGGACTTGTGATCTCTATTCGCTAGACGAAAAACAGTCGGTTAATTTAGAAGATTTTTTTCGCCATTTTGTTCGCTTTCCTCATTATGATCGTATTGTTTTAATGTACGATGGCGATTTTATTTATCAGCAAGGTCGCTTTTTACGCACTTTACCTAATGTGTCCATGCTACGGTTGGAATATGATCCACCTGATAAACGACGTAAGATGAAATCAAATTTTCATGCAATGCCGTGGTTACGTTGGATAGGGAGCGATATTAATGTAGCTCGTGAGTATATTGTACAAGGGCATGATGTGTTCTGGATTCCTCAAGTATATGATCCCGAACATTTTTATGCGCGACCTAAGCGGGATAAAATAGTTTGCCATCTTTTTAGCGCTGTGGGCAGTATTGGAGAAGGGTTACGCACTGCGCTGCAGAATATTGTAGAACTGAATGTCATCACTTCTGATGATCTGCGGCAGAGTTTAAGTAGTGGAAAAGTAGGGCGTGAGGATTTATTTGTTTTTCTTCCCGATAAGAATAACTATGATCCGGAACCAATGATTATAGCGATGGCTTGCGGTGCGGTCGTGCTGACACCTGATCCAGGCAATGAAGCACGTATGCGTTATCGCTGGCGTAATCTGCATGACTGCATATTTTTTAATAAACTGGACGTTCTTCCTACGCTTATAGGTAAAGTACTTTCTCATCCGCCGAGGCTGGCTAATATTTCACATCATGCGTTGATGCGAGTGAAATTATTTCAGCCACAGGTTATTGGCCAGCGTATTGGCGAGCATTTGGAAGCTGCGGTGCGTAATCCCGCAGATTATCCAAAACGTCAACGCATTTTTGGTTTTGAAATCTAATTTGTAATGCCGAAACTGTTTTCTTATTGGCATCAGTTGCAACATCAGCCATTAAAGCGTGATGTTCTGATTCTTGGTTTATCGTTGTTGACCTCGCTTTGGCTATGGTTAGAAGGTGGTCAGGTTCTGGATGTAGAGTCTCTGCAGGCATTATGGCGTAGCAGTACACACGTGCCACGGAATATGTTCGAACAATTATTAACGCCTATTGCTTCTGATATTCCGTTGAGTGTGTCGTTGATGGCGCTTTTTACCACTTTATCGTTGTGGTTATTTTGTCGTATTTCTTTGTTGGTTGGGATTGGTCCTCAAACGACGCTACTCTTGTTTTTGTTATTGAACTTTAATCCTGAGTTTAATGACGTTCGTCTACAAGTTAGTGCTTTTCAACCTGTCTTGTTACTTTGGTTGGTTGGACTGTATTTATTCCTCGCGATATATCGTAGGAATATTTATGTTGCTTTTATTACTTGGGCATTATCTACATGGTTAGCCGCGATTTTTGTTCCCGCCGCTATGTTTTGGGGCATTGTTTTTCCATTGTTATTCCTTTTCTGGCCGGGGCATGGCTCATGGAAACGGCGGTTATGTGAACGCGGTAGTTTTTTGTTGACATATCTTTTCATAATTGCCCTTTTGATTCTTTTTATCACGCCATGGCGAGAGGCTGTGATGGATTGGTTGCCAGAATTTTTCGGGCAGCTTGATTTAAAACGCAAAGAAATGTCTTTCTTTATTAATGCGAATAACACGATTGATCTTTCTATTTTTGAGGGATTTTTGCTTGCATTGATGTTAGTTGCTGTTAACGCGATTAAGATTATGGGGCCGATCATCATGATTTTTGCGTTATTGGCAGTATGGCGTCGCCAGCTGACAACGGTTTTGGAAGGGCGGGTGCGGCTGTTCTTTATTTATTCTTTAGGTTTTATCTGGGTATTGGCTGCATGGGCGTTTATGTATTATGGCTCATTACCCAGTGATTTGGTCTATACGCCAATCACGATGTTAGTACTTTGGCTTGTTTCTGGTGTGGTTTTTTACGCGCTACAGCGGGTTAAAAATGGACGTATTCCGCCACAGCGTCGTTTGGTACTGGTATGGCTTATGGTAGCTTATGCCCTTGCCAGTATTATCACCTTTGGGCCATCGGTGGGGTATTTACGTGAAGCAGGGCTATGGGCGCAGACCCAATCAGGACGTATATTTAGTAATAGTTTGACGGTTCTTTATTATGCGGGGCAACCTCCTTTTCTAGATGGGGAGGCTTATGTAGATATGGATCATCCGCTGTCATCTTTTTATGATTTGCAGCCACAAGATTTGCTATTGCATGTGCAAGGGCGCAAGAAACCGCAACCGGAGGATTTCGAATTATTTGATGTGTTGCATACTTTTGTGAATGATCGTGGCGATAAGGTTTATGCGCTGCGGCTGAAAGACGAATGACGCGCGATGAGTTGCTGCAACGGAGCGGTACTTCGCTAGAGATGTTGCAGCGTTTGTTACATGAATATCAGTTTGCCCTGACGGATGAGATGCATGCAGCGCTAACTGATGATATCGCCGATCCTATCGCGGCGCAGTTTGTTCCGGATTCACGTGAGTTGGAGGTGTTGCCGCAGGAATTGGCAGATCCTATTGGAGATGACTCTCATTCTCCGCTCGCAACATTAGTGCATCGCTATCCTAATCGTGTTTTGTGGAAAGTGTCGCCAGTGTGTGCCGTTTACTGTCGTTTTTGTTTCCGTAAGGAGCATATCGGGCGACGTGGGCATGCGCTTACTGTAACGGATACGCAAGCTGTGGCGCGTTATCTTGCCGCTCATACAGAAGTGGAAGAAGTGATTCTGAGTGGCGGTGATCCTCTCATGCTGGATGTGAGAAAGTTACAGCAGTACAGCGCGGTTTTCCGTGATTTACCACATATTCGGCGGCTGCGCATTCATACACGTATGCCGGTAGTTCAGCCGGAAAGTATTAATACAGCTTGTTTGGCATGGTTAGAACACATGCCACAGTCAGTGCATATCGTGCTGCATATTAATCACAGTAATGAGTTGACCCTGAATGCGTGCGCGGCTTTACGTCGTTTGCGTACTACGGGCGCCTTATTGTTCTCACAAACGGTATTACTGAAAGGTATTAATGCAGATGCTGATACGCTGGCCGCTTTGATGAATAATCTGCTGGATAATGGTGTGGCACCTTATTATTTACATCATCTTGATCTTGCTAGAGGAAGTAGTCATTTCCGTGTTTCGCTTGAGGAAGGGCGGGAGATTGAGAAATTATTGCGTAAAAAAGTTTCTGGAATTGCGATGCCGACCTATATTGTCGAAATACCCTGTGGTGGTGGTAAGGTTCCAGTGCAGGCGCTAAGTGCTGCGCAAGAAGATAAATTACGTGCTCTTGGTATCTATTAAGGCTTATTGACACTATATATAGCGGGTTTATACTGCCGCCTCATTTTTTCAAAACAAACAGGGAGAACCGTGAAAAGCGTTGCTATCGGAATTATCGGATACGGGACTGTCGGACAAGGTGTTGTGGAAGTTTTGCGGCGTAATGCGCAAGAAATTGAGCGGCGTTGTGGGTATCACCTATGTGTTAAAACGGTTGCCAAGCGTGATTGGAGCGGTTTTGACGTTTCCTCGGTTTCCTTTTCTTACACGACGGATGGTTTCGCGATTGTTAATGATCCTGAGATTGGTATTGTTATTGAGTTAGCTGGCGGCGAACATCCGGCTAAGGAACTGATTGAAGTTGCGCTACGCAATGGCAAGCATGTGATTACGGCGAATAAAGCGCTTATTGCCAAACATGGCGAAGCACTCTTTGCGTTAGCGCGTGAAAAAGGTTTGGAACTGACCTTTGAAGCGGCAGTAGCGGGCGGTATTCCTGTCATTAAAGTGTTGCGCGAGGGGATGAGCGGTAACGAAGTTAAGCGTGTTGCCGGTATCATCAATGGTACGAGCAATTATATTCTTACCGAAATGGCACAAAAAGGACGTGATTTTGCGGATGTTCTCAAAGAAGCGCAGGCGCTTGGTTACGCAGAAGCAGATCCTTCTTTTGATATTAATGGCACGGATGCGGCACATAAGATTACCATTTTAGCTTCTATCGCATTTGGCATTCCGTTGCAGTTTGATAGCGTTTATATCGAAGGTATTGATGCGCTCACTCCTGACGATATTGCAGATGCAGAAGAACTGGGTTATAGCATCAAACATTTGGGGCTCGCTGTTCGCCATAGTAGCGGAGTAGAAATTCGGGTGCATCCGACGCTCGTGCCGAAAGATGCTTTGATTGCCAGTG
>JAUMZX010000038.1:0-3863 GCA_030527905.1 Cardiobacteriaceae bacterium | reverse complement strand
GTGCAAGTACAGGGAAATGCGGTGGGCAATAGTCTTTATTATGGACCTGGGGCAGGAAAGTTGCCTACGGCTTCCGCGGTTGTTGCTGATTTGATTGATGTGGTGCGAGAGCTGAATCTGAAAAGCGAAGATCGGCTGGCTGAGTTTGGCTATAGCCAAGTTTTAGATCGCAATACCTTGCCAGTATTGCCACCGGAAGATTTTCGCAGCGCTTATTATCTACGCTTAACCGTGGAAGATCGGGCGGGAGTGCTGGCGGATGTTACTCGTATCCTTGCCGATAATGGCATCTCGATTAATTCAGTCAGCCAGAAAAATCACCGCAAGAGCAATGGCCAAATTCCGTTGGTATTACTGACAGAACGCGTTCAGGAAGCACAAATGAATCGTGCAATCGCGCAATTAGCGGACTTGCCCACCGTGTCTGGGGCGGTCAAACGGATTCGTGTAGAAAATATCGAATAAGTGATTACCCAACGTCCGCAGCGCATGAATCCGGATGAATTGCCCAATGATTGGCATCCTCTGGTACGCAATATCTATGCGAGCCGCCTTGAACGCGGCGATGAAGTTGAAAAGCATCTACGCAGGCTACTGTCTCCAGATAGCCTTGTCGGACTGGATGTTGCAGTTCAGCGTATTGCTCAAGCCTTAGCGCAGAAAGAATCTATTCTTGTGTATGGCGACTATGATGTGGATGGTGCAACGGCAACAGCGTTAACCGTTCGTGTCTTACGGCAGCTTGGTGGACATGTATCTTGGTTTATTCCGCATCGCAGTACGCATGGCTATGGTTTTAATCTTGCTGGACTAGCCGCCTTACCCATAACGCCGAATCTGCTTATTACGGTTGATAACGGTATGCAAAGCCACGAAGCGGTGATTGCGGCACAAGCTCGTGGTATCGATGTAATTATTACAGATCACCATACGCCAAGCGACACATTGCCGCCTGCTATAGCGGTCATTAACCCTAACCGGCATGACTGCCTTTTTGCAGGAAAAAAACTCGCTGGGGTTGGTGTCGCTTTCTATTTGCTTCTTGGTCTGCGAAACCATTTACTCGCACAGGGGCGTTGGCCGGACAGTGTGCGGCTCTCCGATTATCTTGAGCTTGTAGCGCTAGGTACAGTGGCTGATTTGGTGCCGCTGGATTATAACAATCGTATCCTAGTGAACCATGGACTTGCATGTATGCGTAATGCGCATGGAAATACGGGAATACGCGCTTTATTGGCGATTGCAAATATTGAACCGCGTTACTTGAGTGCGCAAGATATTGCGTTCTCTCTCGCGCCCCGTCTGAATGCCATGGGACGTCTTGGTGAAATGTCTGATGGAGTAGCGCTCCTTCTGGCGGAAGATTGGCAAACAGCACAAGAATATGCGCAACAATGTGACGCGTATAACCGCGATCGTAAGGCGCTGGAAAATGAAGCAGTACAAGAAGCGATGCTTCAAGTTTCGCCTGAATTACCGCTTGTAGCGGCGTATGAACCGACGTGGCATGAGGGCATCATTGGCATTATTGCGGCTCGCCTAAAAAATCGTTTTTCTCGTCCGGCATTGGCAGCAACGAATAGCAACGAAACCGGCTGGATTAAAGCCTCCTTACGTTCCGTACGCGACGTTTCTCTACCAGAATTGCTAAATGAAGCGGCACGCGACTTACCAGGAGATGCCTTACATTATGGCGGACATGCTGCCGCAGCGGGGCTTTCTGTACGCCAAGAACACTATGCTGCGTTGATTACGGCGATGAACCGCGTGCTGGTTGACACCTACGGCCATCAAATTCCGCAAGAACCCATATACATAGATGGAGAATTGCCTGCCAACCTGTTTAATCTTGAGTGGGCGCGCTATTTGGAACGGCTTGAACCATGGGGAACCGCCTTACCCGTACCTGTCTTTGCAAATCCTTTTGAAGTATTGGAATGCCGTTTGCTTGGTAGTGCGCATAGCCGTTTGGTACTGCGCGACCTGCATAGTGGAAACGTCTATAACGCTTCATGGTTTTTTCACAGTGCTGATTACAGGACAGGGACGCGGTTACGCATTGCATATCAACTACAAATAAACCGTTTTTACGGTGATGAACGTCTTAGTTTACTGGTACAACATGCGCAACCGTTATAATGACGCCTAATATGAATATATTTCGCATTACAAGGAGATTATCATGCAATATCTTTCTACTCGTGGTGCCCGTTTAGGGAGTTTTAGCGATATCTTGTTGCAAGGACTCGCCCCTGATGGCGGACTTGCGATGCCGAAAGAAATCCCGACCATCAGTCAGGAAACACTAGAAAAATGGCGGGAGTTGGATTATGCCGACTTGGCTTACGAAGTCATACAGCCTTTTATTAGTGATATTGCGGCAGAAGACCTACGCGCGATTTTACAGCGCAGTTATAACGAACAACTTTTTCACAGCAAAGATATTACGCCGCTCTCTCGATTAGGCGACAGCAATATCTATTTGCTTGAGCTTTCCAACGGCCCTTCACTTGCCTTTAAAGATATGGCCATGCAATTCCTCGGACAGGTGATGGAATACGTTCTGGATGCCCGTGATGCCAAACTCAATATCCTTGGCGCAACGTCTGGTGATACAGGGTCTGCTGCCGAATATGCGATGCGGGGTAAAGCGCGTATCAACGTATTTATGCTCTCGCCGCAAGGCCGAATGAGTCCATTTCAACAAGCGCAAATGTATAGCCTACGCGATGAAAACATCCACAACATTGCCGTGTCCGGTGTTTTCGACGATTGCCAAGACCTAGTCAAAGCCGTGAACACAGATGCTGAATTTAAAGCCAACTACCATATTGGCGCCGTAAACTCTATCAATTGGGCGCGCGTATTGGCGCAAGCCGTATATTACTTCAAAGCCTATTTTGCGTTGAGATTACCACAAGGCACCACAGTGGATTTCTGCGTTCCTTCGGGTAACTTTGGCAACATCTTTGCGGGATACCTCGCAAAACGGATGGGATTGCCCATCGCGCACCTGATTATTGCAACTAACGAAAATGACGTGTTGTACGAATGCCTGCACACAGGCATATACCGTGCGCGTCCTGCGCATGAAGTCGCCGCGACATCAAGCCCGTCAATGGATATCGGTAAAGCCAGTAACTTTGAGCGCTTTATCTATTGCGTGAGTGGACACAACAGTAAAACAACCGCCGCATTATGGAAAAAGCTGGAAACAGACGGCAGCATCAACCTAAAAGAAAGCCCATTCTGGGACGCGATAAAAACATCGGGTTTTGCTGCGGGCCATAGTAACCATGAAGATAGACTGGCAACCATTCGCAACGTATATCAAAAATATAACCGTCTGATAGACCCGCATACCGCTGATGGCATTCACGTTGCGCGCCATTGGCGGGCAGAAAATTCTGCTGACCGCCCTATGGTTTGCCTAGAAACGGCATTGCCAGCAAAATTTGAGGCCACAGTACTAGAAGCAACTGGTCTCCATGCACCTCGCCCAGAACGATTCCAGGACATTGAAGAAGCGCCTCGTAGAGTCGTACACATGGATAATGATGTAGAAGCCCTAAAAAAATACATTGCAGAAGCGCTGACGGCTAAAGCCTAAACGGGATAAAAAAGCCGCGTCACATTGCTTACCAATACCACGTTGCGTGCCGTTGATGTGAAAAATCACCGCGCAGCGACTCCATAAAAAGCGTGCCCCAGAGGGGAAAAACAAGCGGGTTGTACTACCAAACGACAACCCGTTTGTTTTGGACGAACGAAGACATGCGAAAGCGCAAGATACAAAACATTCTTGATGTGTAAGAATTAATCGCGTTGTTTACACTTTTCTTTTTGCATGGATGCCCAATTTT
>JAUMZX010000037.1 GCA_030527905.1 Cardiobacteriaceae bacterium | reverse complement strand
GAGCAGAAAACAGGCTCATTTGTGTTGAAAAATGAATGAGTGGATGAGTTGGAGGTTTTTGCACAGGTCTCACATCATTAAAACAGAACCTATTGCATTGTAGCGTGCTTATTACGGCGGTTTTTTTCTCTCGTATATACGCGCAATCCTTTTCCATTACCCTGCGCCAAAATCGCGTATTTTCAGACATTCACCCCTGAATCTTAATACAACCGGTCGTACACACTAGCAACAACTCTTCTTTGAACTGCTTTTATGACAGCACGAGAGACACTATTTCTCCGCGACACCATCAGCAAAAATTCAAATACGGCTTAACTCTGGATTGTTGTTATGAGGAAAATAGACGAGTACATCTTGCTAAACGCTCAAAGTAAACTATCTATCGTAATGGTTTACTGAAAATAGTCGCTAAGGCAAAACACTACTCAAAAATCCAACTTCGTACTAATCAGCATCAATATTGAGTAGAAATGATACGAATAACTCCTTAAGACGCGCTCTATCACTAGAAAATCGCATAAATGAGGCTAATAGCTGTAATGAAGATAAAACATCACACCCCGTATTAACATTGCTTAGATGATACCCGTAATATCAAAGCGCATTATGCTTAGAAGCGTATGATTGCTATCCATGCTTATTTGCACGTGTTTTATCAAAGCCGGCAATATCCATTGCAGCATTCAGCAAAAAAAATCGGAAAAAGGAAGGAAAGAAAATAACGACTAGAAAATGCGCTATCAGTTTAAAAAAGCGAAAAAAAACAGCATAACCGCGAAAGCCGCTTAACCTTATGCCCTTGAACCGCAGGGTTCAAGTGGGTACCTCAACAATCTTTCGGGCTTCTCACTCAAGATGAGCTTGCACACCTAGCTGCGTCTGGTTCCCAGGCAGAATGTAATTAGGGTCAAGGGGTCTGTAGGAAACGCCAACCCCGCAGTTATGCCTTGTGCACACTATAGCGCTGCGCTACCGCTCTGTAAAGCAGCTTTCTCTCCATTTCTAACATAGAGGAGAATTTATCTATTTGAATGAAAAAGATAGCTCCTCTCTTTCCATTTTAAGCACTCTTAATTCTTTCGCTTCATCAATGTCATCTACCTTCGATACACCACATAAAATATGGTAACCAATTGATATGGTAAAAATAATCTCACCTTTTATAGCCTTCTTTTATCCTACCTCCAAGGTTTTGACTCTTTTTACGTCTCGGGTAGATTTCAACGGCAAATGTCTATTTTTTCTATCTATATAAACTTGATAGCGCAGCAGAAAGATTGGGTGGAACAGGTTGCGTTACTGGAAACAGTTGCTTGATGGTAGATAGCTATGCGCTGACGGAATGTTTCTGTATCAAGTAAAACATTTGAACCACTATGTAGATAGCAATGTCTTAACGGAGCACTAGCTTTCATACGCTATCTCAAGCCTAGATCAAAGCAACGTGTTTATCTTGAAATACTGTGTATAACGCTTCATCCAACTCTATTGATAAATCAAGCTTTCAAAGCCTTTAACGGGTCGACACGTAACACAATAAATATATAACAACAAATCTCGACCTAAACGCTCTAGCTTCTCCTGATGGCGGCTGGTGGGTTATTGCGAGTTCTCGACCTCATACAGAATCCCCTAGATTTATTGCATGATTCCTTGAGTAAATAATGTGCACCGCGACAGATATCCATTGATATTCTGTCGCGGAGAAATCACTATGCTTTTCTTAACCAAACGCGGCGCGAAAAGAAAAAGAGTATTACGATGCCGCATAATGTGGAGCTAAGCATGAGCAACGGCATCATGCGTATCGTTCCGTCATGTAACGCATGCACCACGCCGCCGATAGCCCCTGCAATGAACGCCATCATAGAAAGCAGTACGCCATTGGCGCTGGCGCCCTCAGCTTTGAAATAGCTCATATAACAAGCTTGAGTATTAGCACCAATAATGCCATGCGCCCCAACGGATAATGCGACCAATCCCATATACAACCATGCTGGTGGTTGCGCCAGCATTTGACTGACCAATACCAACAACAAATTGGCACCGCACTGTAGCGCAATGCCGAGAAGCAGAATATTTTTTGGCAACTTGCCACGTTTCAATAATAAGGCGGTTAAACGGTTGCATAGTGTCATCGTGACAATATTCATGGCAAACACCAGTGTATAAGCGCCTTCGCTCAAACCGAATAACGATACATAAACGAACGGTGATTCATGCAAATAACAAAACATGGAACCAAAAGCAAAAGCGAGCATGAATAAGAAGCCGAGTGCTTCGCGCGTCGTGAAAATATGCCAATAGCGTCGTATCACAATATGCCATAACGGTGCAGCGAGGACGGTCACGCGATTGGCGGGAAGAAAACGCCACTGCAATGTCAGCACCAATGTTGCATATGTAAATAAAAAGACAAAAATAGCGCGCCACCCGCCTATCGTCATCATAACCCAGCCGATCATGGGCGCAATTAACGGTGCACCCATGATAATCATGGCAATCATGGCAAACATTTGCGCGGCACTTTGCCCTTCATAGTTATCTCGTACGATAGCTGCGCCGTTTACTGCGGCCATGCCGGCACCAAATGCCTGTAACAAACGAAGCATGAGAAATTGATCCAGCGTTTGAAAAAACATCATGGCAAGCGACGCCAAACAATAAATCATGAGCCCAAGTAATACGACGGGTCTTCTTCCCCGCCAATCTGATAACGTACCGCCACACAACAACCCCAACGCTTGACCAATCATGAAACGACTCAGATTCTGTTGTACATCACTTTCGCCGACGCCAAGCTGTTGCGCGATTGCTGTAACCGCAGGCAAATAAGCATCTATGGAAAAGGGCATAATCGCTGACATAGATGCAATTAGAAAAGCGATCCGCCTATCGGTGGAATTGGTTGTCATGAATATATCCTCAAAATATCGTGAGCACTACGCGGCCACACGCTTGACGAATGGCGTGCTATAAAAATGGCTAAAAAAATGTGATAGCGAGCGGTATGACTGTCATGTCATACATTCGTATGCAAGATACAGGAACATCGCTATATTATGACACGACTCTTCTTTTCTATGGCTGATTCCATGTATAAATGGCTGACTTATCTCATCGTAACAGCACTCTCTATATGTGCGTGTTTTCTCGGCGCGCTTTATTTCTTCCAAGAAAAACTTTTGTTTCAACCGGATATTCTTGCAGAGGATTACACTTTTGCTTTCCAGACACCGTTTGAAGAAATTCGCTTACCAGTTGATGGAGCCGTACTACATGGTTTGCACTTCCGACACGAACAACCTAAAGGCGCTATTGTATTTTTTCACGGCAACGCTGGAGCATTAGACAGTTGGGGCACGATTGGCGAACAATTGGCTGCTTCTGGCTATGATTGCTATCTTTTTGATTACCGAGGTTACGGCAAAAGCAGTGGAACGATTCAAAGCCTAGCGGCACTATTTGCTGATGCAGATGCCATCATGACCTACGTTCAGAAAGACTTTCCAACAGATCGTACGGTGGTACTGGTTGGCTACTCGCTAGGCAGCGGTCTAGCGGCACGTGCCGCAGATAAATTCCACATACAGCATTTGATCTTACTCGCTCCTTATTTTTCTTTACGCGATGTTGTGCATGAACATATGCCATTTGTGCCGGCCTTCTTATTCAAATATCCTTTACACAGCGCAATTTTTCTGGCGCATGCAGACGATACCCAGACTATATTGATTCACGGCAGGCAAGACAACGTCATTCCTATAGAAAATAGCCGACGTCTTGCCGCATTACTAGGCGACAAAGCCCGTCTGTTTGAACTTGGTGCTGGACACAACAACATCTGGAATAAAGCCGCGACATGGCAAATTATCAACGCTGCACTTATAGAAGCAGAGTCTGCGCCACAAATTTCTACTACCGAATGAAAAAATCACCGTGTCTACTTCCTATAAAACCATCTCAACCTCATCATTACTCCTTGCTGGCATCATTGCGGCGGCATGCTGGAGTATGGCAGACATCCTATTAGTTGGTTTTATCCCAAACAGACAACACTATCCCTTATTAGCCTCGTTGGCAGAGCAAATACAAGGCAATGTGGATTTAGCTGCCTTGATGCAACAAGGGTCAGCCAGCCGCCTGCAAGCGGGCGTTTTAACCGCAACATTCAGCGTAGTGTTTTATTTAATAGCGACCTTCGCCGTATATCGCCTACAACATTCAGGACGCATCGCACGATACTGCTTCCTGTTACTCTTCACTGGCTATACCTTATCGCCACTAGGACACGCAGGATTCTATTACCTTGGCATCAGTGCCCAAACCCTACTGGCCGGTACAGCCGAAGATAACATGCTGCATATCGCGCAATACAACCGGTTTTACCAGATGCTACTGATACATTGGTTGGCATCCGTCACGTGCAGCGCATTAGGCTGGCTACTCCTCATATGGCAAATTCTGCGGCAACGCAGCGTACTTCCGCGCCGTTTCTTATGGCTCACACCATTACCACTTGCCCTTATCATTGCCTTTACCTGCAAAATATTTCCTACCTCTTCGCTCGCCGCTATGCTTGGCGGCGCATCGCTCAATCTGGCACAGCTAATTTTTTATAGCGCAACATACCTCTATTGCCTGCGCAACAAGCAACCTTAACCCAAAAGCTCGCGTCGCTGCCAACCATTCAATCATCCATCGTATCGCCCGCTTTCAGCGCTTATCAAAACTTCCGTTATAATTCGTACCTTTCCTCTCGCATGGAGTTCACGCATGGATACGCCTATTCTTGGCATCGACCTTGGTACGACAAACAGCCTCGTTGCCTACTGGCATGAAGGTAAAGCGCAGCTAATACGCAATGCCCTTGGCCAAGTGCTGACGCCATCGGTGGTCAGCGTCGATGAAGACGGCTCCATTCTTGTCGGACAAGCGGCGCGAGAACGTCTCATCTCACACCCGCAAGCAACAGCAGCCTCTTTTAAACGTTTTATGGGCAGCCAAAAACGCTACCGCCTAGGGAAAAGACAAGAATTTTCACCAGAGGAACTCTCCGCCTTAGTACTGCACGCTTTAAAAGCTGATGCGGAAGCGGCATTAGGAACGACGGTTCACGACGCGGTCATTACCGTTCCTGCCTATTTCAACGATACTCAACGAAAAGCGACGCGCCAAGCAGCGGAACTGGCTGGCTTGAATATCCGCCGTCTGCTCAACGAACCGACGGCGGCGGCAATGGCATACGGATTGCACCAAAATGGCGACGATAGAAAATTTTTGGTACTCGATCTAGGAGGCGGCACCTTTGACGTCACCTTGCTCGATATGTTCTCAGGCATCATGGAAGTGCGGGCAAGCGCTGGTGATAATATGCTAGGCGGCGAAGACTTCACTGAACTCCTCATTGCTGGTTTTACTGCCATATATCCCAAAGAAAAATGGGCAGAGGCGCAAGGTACACTCTACGCCGTGTCCGAACGCGCCAAACAAGCGCTGAATCAAGGTGATACCGACCTCAACTTGCCCATAAATGGCGAAACCCTAAACTGGCACATCACCGCTACGGATTGGGAAACACGTTGCGCGCCACTATTGGCGCGTTGCCGTGCGCCAATAGAACAGGCATTACGTGATACCAACATCAGAGCCTCGCAACTGAATGACATCATTCTCGTGGGGGGCGCCACACGCATGAGTGTCTTACGCAAATTCATGGCAAGACTATTTGGCCGCTTCCCAACCACCGGACTCAATCCAGATGAAACCATTGCCATTGGTGCTGCCATACAAGCAGGACTCATCGCACAAGACCAAGCCTTAGAAGAAGTCGTCATGACGGACGTCGCCCCCTATTCTCTCGGTGTAGAAACGGTTGTCCAAATTAGCGACAGACACTATGAAGACGGCATTTTCGGCCCTATCATCGAGCGCAATACCGTTATCCCGGTCAGTCGTGTACAAACCTACTACCCGATGTCACAGGGACAAAAGTCGCTGCTCTTCAAAATCTATCAAGGAGAAGCACGACTGGTGCGTGATAACATCTATCTGGGCAAAATCGAAATACCCTTACCTGCCTACCAAGAAACGGAAGACATGCCGGCAGAAGTTCGCTTTACCTACGACATCAGCGGACTATTAGAAATAGATGTTCATCTACCGGTTGATGGTAGTACGCACCAACTCAGCATCCATAACAGCGGTATCACCTTAGACGATGCCGCCTTACAAGCTGCGCACAAAAAACTGGCAAAACTGAAAATCCATCCGCGCGAACAAACGGAAAATCGCACCCTACTCGCGCGAGCCGAACGGCTTTACACCCAGCGACTCGGCGAAGACCGTCAATATATAGGGCACCGCATCGCCCTTTTTACCGCCGCGCTTGACAGCCAAGACGCCCGCACCATTCGTGAAGCCGTACGCGAGATGGAAGCGTTCCTACAAAATATGGATGACAACCCATGGCAATGAATTGCTGGCAAATACTAGGAATTACACCGACAAACGACGAAACCGTTATCAAAAAAGCCTATGCTGCAAAAATCCGTGAGCACCGTCCTGACCGCGATCCAGCAGGATTCCGTGCCGTACGTGAAGCCTATGAAAGTGCTTTACAGCAGCGCGCTTTCTATGCCGAAGAAACATGGGAAGAAGAAGACGATACTTGGGAAGATGATGATACCTCCTCCGAACAGGAAAGTGAGGATGCAACATTAAGCGACGACGAAGCAACTCCGTGGTGGCAGACAGTAACCCAGAATAAGGCGCCTTTTCCTCTTAATGACACCGCCAACTACGCCTATCAAGAGCCTAGCGAAAACGAAACGACTGCGACCGACGCTCCCTTTCCTATACACGACACCGCCAACTACGCCTATCAAGACCGCAACGAAGGCGACACAGACACTACCCCGCCAGCACTATTCACGCCAGATTTACTGCGCGACTGGCGAGCACAATGGCAACAAGCAGAAAATGACAAGGCGCTGCTCTCAATCTTGCAACAACAAGCAGCCAGTCAAGCGCTAAGTAACATAGAACAATATAGACATTATAGCGAGGCACTTGATGCCTACTTCAATCTGCATCCTGACCGTCCGCTTAGTTACCACTGGGTGCAGACGCGTTATCACCTTGATAACACCAATCATAGCCACTATCGTGAAGACCTCGCCGAACGTCTATATCACTATCACCAGGAATGGTGCGATGCTAGCGATGACGCTCAACTCCTGCAATCCTTACAACAGCAAGGTGAAGATATTGCCTTGAGCATTCCTGTCATTCGCCAAGCCTACCTAGCCGCTCTGGCGCAATATCTGGATGATAGCCGCACACGACCGCGCAGTTATTACTGGGCAAGAACCCGTTATGCACCCGAAAGCGAGCACTATCGTGCTAACATTCCGGAAGTGTACCGTCAATATCCAGAAAAACGAATCGAACAACTTTGTCAGCAATTGGAGCAAGCCGCTGATGATGCGTCATTACTGACCTTACTAGAAGCACAAGCTGAAGATATCTTTCTGCAATACCCACCAGCACGCAAAACCTATTTCAAAGAACTTGCGGTCCTACGTAGTGAATGGCAAGAGTATCCAACAAGCAACCATTGGTTGGATACGCACTACGCGTTACCACAATTAACAGCGCAACAGCATGAAGATATATTGCTATACCGCCTACAACAGGCTTGGTTTGACGCCCACGATGAAACCTTGCTCACTATTTTGCAACGGCAAGCACGCAACTATCCTATCGCACTACAACAAATCGACTTTTTTCATGATTACTGCGCTGCGCTACAGGTACTATTCATGAATCACGATCTGCCACACAGCATGGTATGGGCAACGGCATACTATCAACTGGGTTATACGGATAAAACCTACCAGCGTCGCTATCAAATCGCGCTCGTCAAAATCCATGACGCCGCATCATTTACTGCCGCGCTACCGCACAGCTATCCTGCCCTCGCCGCATGGCTACAAAAGTCCCCGCTACGCCGCTATTTAAACCTTTGGCGCGACTGGGCGGTACAAAAAGAGGTACTAGCACATCAAGAATGGCGGCAATTACGTGATGATTTGGCAGAAGACCTGCTCAAATATGACCATCATAACCGTGCTACATTCCATCGCGACAAACGCTGGCTCATCATCATCGCTATTCTTTTTATCATGGGCATCGGTTCGGCATTGAGTCATCATGATGGGGTATCGCCACAACCGTATCTGTATCTACTTCCTACATTATTCATGAGTTTACAATCGGGTGTTTGGCGTCGCCCGACAATCCATTACGATGCCATTGCCAATCATCAGCTATTCAACATCTGCCCACCACTACGTACGCTCTATAATGTCTACATTCCCTTACCGCAAGCTACTGCTTGGTTTGCTGCAGACAGCATCATACTGATACTACTCTATTTTGCGACACGCGGGCATTATCTTGCGACAGAAACCCTATTCACCTGTGGCGCGCTTTGGGGCATGGGACGCATCGGACAAATCCTATGGCACACCAAACGTGCCATTGTAGCGGGGTGGCAAGCACCTTACCCGCCTGCCATCATTCGACCTTGGCTCATCGGCTTCTATATTATTGGTATTGGGATTATCGGACTGCTTTACAGCAATCTCACACAGGATGTTATGGATAGTCAGGGCAACATCTACAATCTGGCGTTATCGGCTCAAGAAAGTGTGCGCGCTATCACCGTTATCCTCTCCATCGCCATTTATATCTACTACTGGCTGCGTATTCCACCATATCAACCAGAATTACGCCGCAGCATACTAGATCATGGTTTCTGGGCTGTCGTTACGACCATTTCCTATAGCTACATGAGCAAGATAGAAGAAATACGTTTTATCGCGCTGTTCATCTGCCCCGTACTCATTCTCATACTGCACTATCGTTATCACCCGCCAATACTCAGCGCTCGTATGAATAAAATATTAAGCACCATAGGCACTACTATTCTGATATATCTATTGTGTTTCCCGCTGATTGCCATGATTATGCCATTACTGTTACCCAATAGTATTACCGTCTACGGCTTGGTTATCATGCTCGTCACCCCGTTTATCTTGTCACTTGTACTGACACTGATTCTCGCGCACTACAACCATCCTCGCACGCTGAACTTTAATGCCATCATGCCGAGTTTCATGCACTACCTTTCCTTTGTAATACTGATCTGTTTTTATCTCCTCTTTCTATTGAATGGTACTATCGGTATTGCATTGTTGTTGGGCGCCCAAACAGTTGCTCGCCTAACGCTCCCCGCCTTTCTGCTATTTATACTCCTACATATCCTCGCTTCTTGGAAAATATACCGTGACACCCGCCGATTTCTTTAACCGTATCTTACCGCCGCAGCTAACGATGGGTACAGTCGGTACCGCCTATGCACCTGCCAATATCGCGTTAGCCAAATATTGGGGAAAACGCGAACGCAGCTTCAATCTACCGGTCAACGGCAGCCTATCTATCTCGTTAGGCAACCTCGGTACACATACCCGCATTACAGCCGCTACACATGATGGCATGACGTTAAATGGTCAGCAATTGCCTACGGATAACGCGATGTACTGCCGAACCTTTGCCTTCATTGACCGCTTCCGTCGCCATAGCCGACAACCGCTATGGGTAGAAAGCCATAACACCATCCCAACAGCAGCAGGACTTGCATCCAGTGCCTCGGGTTTTGCGGCCCTCACGCTGGCACTCAATGACTTCTGGCAACTTCATTTATCCGACACGAACCTATCCGCTATTGCGCGTATAGGAAGCGGTAGTGCGGCTCGTTCCTTATGGCATGGATTTGTCAAATGGCAGGCGGGCGAACAACCCGATGGTAGCGATAGTGTTGCCGCGCCACTGCACAGCGATTGGCAGATGTTGCGTATTGCCTTGTTGGAAATTGATGGCACCATTAAAAAAACACCTAGCGGCACCGGCATGAACCACACCACCGCAACCAGCCCCCTCTATGCCGCGTGGCCACAAACAGCAGCGCAAGATTTAGCACGTATTGAAACCGCAGTACACACGCAGGATTTTACCGCCTTGGGCACAACAGCCGAAGGCAATGCGCTCGCCATGCATGCCACCATGCTCGCTGCCCGTCCAGCTTTGTGCTACTTACAACCGCAGTCGCTTGCCACGCTACAACGCATCTGGCAATGCCGCGAAGACGGACTGAAAATATACGCGACGATGGATGCCGGCCCCAATGTTAAAGTGCTCTACCGTGCAACGGATGAAACCGCCGTACGCGCCGTGTTTCCGCAAGCACTGCATATAAATCCATTCGCCACAGCTTACACGTAACTTCGTCAGTAGTAGTACTTTGTTTAACCGCCGTACGTCCGTATTTCCACAAGCACTACACACATCCATCGCTTCGCCGCTACACCTTAAACCCGTAGTCTTTCGAGCAACGCCACTTTAGCCGTTAACCATTCTTCTCGATTCATACTGTACATCACGCTGTCGCGGATACTGCCATCGCGGCGCAAACGATCCCCTCGAATAACCCCATCTTTATGCGCCCCCAGTCGCTCAATGGCGGCTTGTGAGCGCGTATTGAGAATATCCGTTTGCCAACCAACGATATTCGCCTGCCAGACATCAAATGCATAAGTCAGCAAGAGCGATTTACAGGCAGTATTCACATGGCTGCGCCAGCAACTTTGTCGATACCAGGTATAACCAATTTCCAGTCGCTTAATTTCAGGATGGATGTTGTAGTAGGCCGTACTCCCCAGAATATCGCCATTAGTCGCATCTATAACGACATAGGCATGCCGCGTTTCTTGCGCTGTCGCAATATAAGCTGCTGTCTGCTCAGGCGTTGGTACGCTGGCAAAGCGAATCGTCCACAGCTCACCATCCGCAGCGGCAGTACGCAATCCCGCTTCATGCTGCGCCTCAAGCCGGCATAGCTGTATGCCATAGCCATCCAATTGTTCTGGAAATGTATACATGAAATGCCTTCAATATGATTAGAAATAGCGTAACCAAAGATAAATGTGCGACAGCAGAATTGTAAATAGCATCAGCGGGAAAGCAACTTTGGTAAATTGCACCATGCCGATAGGCTGCTTTGCTTTTTCGGCAAAGGCGGCAACGGTCAAGTTGGCACTCGCCCCAATCAAGGTACCATTGCCACCAAGACAAGCGCCTAATGCTAATGCCCACCAAACCGGTTCGAAAACATCAGGAGGAATTTCGGTGCCCGCCGATTGTAGTAAAGGAATCATTGTGGCGACAAAAGGAATGTTATCCAGCACGGAGGAGAGCAAGGCTGAGACCCAGAGAACGGCATAGGCCATTTTCGGCACATCGCCATTGGTTGCTGCAATGAGCTTATTGCCAAGAACATGTAGCAAACCGCTATGTTCAACCGCCCCCACGATAATAAATAATCCCATAAAGAAGAAAATGGTAATCCACTCTACGTCGGCAAACGTATGGTGCACATGTTCCGATTCTTGTTCTGCATCTTGTCCGCCATAAGCAAGCAACATCAGAAGCGCGGCACCCGATAACGCCACGGTTCCCGGTTCAATTCCTAACGGATGTCCCACAAAAAAACCCAGTAAGACAAGAACGAAAACAATCATACATTTTTTCAACAAACGGACATCCGTAATTGCTTCTTTCTCATCAAAACGCATGATAGTTGCCCGTGCTCGCAAAGTGGTGCGTAAACTACGACGACAAAAGAACCATAAAATGACACAAACGCTCAATAGAATCACGAGCGCAATAGGCGTCATGTGATAAATAAACTCAGAGAAACTCAGCCCATTTTTTGAACCGATGATGATATTTGGCGGGTCGCCAATCAGGGTAGCCGTGCCGCCAACATTGGAGGCGATAACTGTGGAAAAAAGATAAGGAAAAGCGCGCACATTCAGTTGCTCGGTAATCAGTAGGGTTACTGGGGTGATAAGCAACACGGTTGTTACATTGTCCAATAGTGCAGAAAACAACGCTGTAATCCCCGTCAGCATCAACATAATACCGATAGGATCAGCACGCACCCATTTAGCCGAACGAATGGCAACATATTGGAAAACGCCAGTTTTTGAGGTGATATTGACCAACATCATCATACCAATCAACAACCATAACGTATTGAAATCTACCGCGTGTAAGGCTTGCTCCTGATTGAGCAAGCCGCAATAAATCATCAACATTGCGCCGAGCAATGCAATCACGGCACGATTGATCTTTTCGCTAATCAGAATGGTATAGACGATAACCAGAATAATACCGGACAACCACATCGGATCCAGCCCCAGTATTGCGTGTGATTCGTGCATGATATTTCCCCTTTACGCGCCTTTGATGTGATCAAGAATGCCGTCAATACTGACAATACCGAGAAAACGGCGGCTTCCTTCTTCAACAACAATCACATGACTATAATGCAAATAGATGGTATAGAGTAATTCCATCAAACTGGTATCTGGTGTGCACAGCGGAACATCCTGTGTCACCAAAAAATCACGAATCGGTTCATCACCACGCTCTTGCAGTCGCTTTCGTAATTCCTCTAACGAAGGCTGCATGAAGTTCAACTCTGGTGGGTTTTTCTTTTTATCCAAACTGTTAATAAGCCCGCGCGGCAATAACAACTCTATCAGAGAAATGCTACTAAACACGCCCATAAAATCCCCGTTATCGTCAACAACGGGGAAAAACCGAATGCCACGGTGGTGAATTTCCTCAAATGCCTGCGCCATGGTCATAGACGGATGCAGGGTGAGTGGTCGTTCAATCATGATATCTCGACAGGTAGAGTGCATAAATCCCCCAAAACATTACGATGAAAAGTACCAAAGGATAAATTTTCCTCATTGTATCGTGAAAAATTCCCCGTTTGCGAACAAAGAACCACAAAAATAATAAAAAAATATATATCTTAAGTAATAACAGGAAAATGGAATCTTCATCTCATCGCTCATACAGCCTAATTTCACTGCGCCTATTGTTAGGAATATAAGCTTTAATACGGTCATCGTGCTACCTGATACGGCAACCATTCTACAAAGAATGTGCCGAGGAAAAAGGGAACGATGAGAGCGACAATATGACAGAACATTCGACGGATTGCCATGCGCATAACCCGACATAATTCGTTCTCCACTCTCGTAACAATATCCTCCCCCATGTGCCTACCGTATGTAACGCTGATTGAATCAGGCGCAGCATTCCATCATGACCACGCTTAAACGCACACGATTGCTATCAGTACGAACCATCCATTTTTACTGAAAGTAGCAACATCAGCGCCGCATAATCTCTGAAAAATCAGATCTAGATATTGAGGGCCTCCACGCGTCCGTTGGAGTCCGGATACAAAATACATCGTGCTTTCTCTTGAATGTTCGGCATAGCAAGACAAAATCTTTCCGCATGATGGCGCCCCCGCCTCAAGATGAGACACGGCGACAAACCAGAATCGCGAAGACTGTGCTATTGCTAGGTTGAGACCTTTGCAAAAGGTCCCCAAACCGCTTTACATTACCCCGACATCCACAACTCAAACAACATCCCCATGAGCAGCTTCTTCAAGCAAACCGCACAAGCCATGATCAACCGCCATATCGACC
>JAUMZX010000036.1 GCA_030527905.1 Cardiobacteriaceae bacterium | reverse complement strand
TTCTGGTGCGGCAAGATTATTTAATTCATCACGGCTAAGATAAAAAATCGCAAACAATGCGGCAATACCTATCCCTGTCGTCAATAAACCGGCAAGGTTTTCCATCATAATAATGCGTCGCGGGGGTCTACTGGCCTTCACTGCGCCTCCGCTGCCTCTGTCGTTTTTTCTTGAGGTTCTTCGGTGACTAGACCAACTTTTGGTGCACCTGCTTGTTGTAACAACACGATGCCATCAATAACTTTATCGTAAGTCGCACCTTTATCACCTTGTACCAATACAGGCAAATCAGGGTGTTCTTTTAGCGCTTCTTGCGCCAGATTGATGACATCTTCTTCTATCAGCGCTTGTGTCGTTTCCCCACGATTCAGGTAGTAGTTGCCATTTACATCCACAGTCAGGATAAGTGGTAGAACATCACTCCCTACATTTTCCGGCATATCTAGCAGTTCGGTCTTATTATCAGGAAGGTCTATTTCTATTGATTGTTGTTGGATTAATGGTGCAGCTATCATGAAGATAACGAGCAAGACGAGCATAACGTCGATATAAGGTACGACGTTCATTTCAGCTTTAAGTTTGTGTCGACGGCGACGAATCATGTCGTTTTTCTCTGTTGTCTGCGTTGGTAGTCACGAGCGAGCAGGATTTGTCGCTGCAAGAGGTTAGAAAACTCTTCAATGAAGGCATCATATTCGATAGTGAGCGTTTCAGAACGTGCTACATAGTAGTTATATGACAACACGGAAGGAATAGCTGCCAACAACCCCATAGCCGTTGCTATCAGCGCTTCTGCGATGCCAGGAGCAACGCTGGATATGCTGGTATTTTGTGCGCCGCCAATCGCGATAAACGAATTCATAATGCCATAGATGGTCCCAAGCAATCCAATGTATGGTGCAGAGGAGCCAATGGTAGCAAGCAGATTAAGCCCTTGTTCCTGTTGAGAGCTTTCCCGGTTGAGTGCAGCAGTCATCGCACGACGGCAGTTATGGACGATAGCATCCGGATTCTCAAGGTTATTTCCGTTAAATTGCATAAATTCGCGGAAGCCGTCAGTAAAGACGCGCTCTATACTTTCTGGTTGCCGTTCATTGTAGCTGGCGTAAAGAACTTCTAGGTCACTACCAGACCAAAAGGTTTTGTCGAATTGGCGAATCTTATAGCGCAAGCGTAGAAACTGTACGTATTTTTTACCCGTAATAAACAAGGTTGTCAGAAACATCAAAAAAAGTATCAGCATAATAATTTTTACTGGCAAGCTGGCATTGCTGACCAGATGAACTACTGACATTCCGTTTGCAGAAGGCGCATTTGGCTCCAAGGGTTATCTCCTTATGGTTAGGGAATTGCATTAGTGTAACGTATGGCCATAATAGGGTGTGCGTTACGATTTTGGCATTTCAATACCGAGATGGGCGTAAGCTCGAGCGCTTGCTATACGACCACGCGGTGTTCGTTGTAAATAGCCTTGTTGGATAAGATAAGGTTCTACCACATCTTCAAGAGTGCCACGTTCTTCACCAACACTTGCGGCAAGTGTATCCAATCCGACGGGACCGCCGGCAAAATGTTTGATGATGATGGTTAATAAACGACGATCAAGGTTATCGAAACCACAGTGATCGATCGCCAATACTGCGTGTGATAACGCCACTCCCACGAACTTCAGCGTAGTCACGTACGCGACGCAACAAACGATTGGCAATACGCGGTGTACCGCGCGCGCGTTTCCCAATTTCCACAGCGCCTTCTTTATCCATTTTTACTCCAAGTAACTGTCCCGCTCGCAGAACGACTTCTGTTAATTCGTCTTCGCTGTAAAACTGCAGATGCTGGGTAATACCAAAGCGGTCGCGCAGTGGGGCACTTAAGAGGCCGCTACGGGTTGTTGCACCAACTAATGTAAACGGTTTAATAGGTAAGATGATAGAACGCGCTGCTGGCCCCTCGCCTATCATAATATCAATACGATAATCTTCCATCGCCGAATATAATACTTCTTCAACCGCAGGAGATAGACGATGAATCTCATCAATAAAGAGCACATCGTGTTCTTCCAAATTGGTCAACATTGCAGCAAGGTCGGCGCCTTTGTCCAGTATGGGGCCTGATGTTTGGCGCAGATTAACGCCAAGCTCCGTTGCTATAATATTCGCCATCGTGGTTTTACCTAACCCCGGCGGGCCAAACAACAGAACATGGTCCAAGGCTTCTTGTCGCGCCAATGCCGCTTCAATAAAAATGCTCATCTGGGCTTTCAGTTCGCTTTGCCCGATATATTCCGCCAAACGCTTGGGTCTTACCGCACGTTCTACGGCTTGCTCATCGCTTCCGTAGCTATCGCCATGCACCAATCGATCAGACTCAATCATATTTTGCCCGTAAGTTTAAGCTGCAAAGCGCGGCGAATCAGCGTATCAGTATCGCTGTCGTCGTCATCAACTTTTTCTATTAACTGTGCGGCTTCTTGTGGTTTATAACCCAGTGCAACCAAGGCTTCCTCAGCATCTAAACGCGCTGAAGAAGACTGCACTGCATCGCTCGCACTATGCGCATCAGATGGCAGACGTGTAACCCGATCCTGTAAATCTAATAGCAAACGTTCCGCTGTTTTCTTGCCCACACCCGGCAATTTAACTAACGCTGCGCTATTCTGCGTACGGACAATTTGCGCCAACATCTCCACGTCAAAACCGGACAAAATCAATAAGGCAATTTTAGGGCCGATACCACTGACGCGGATTAACTCACGAAACCAACCGCGTTGCTGTAAAGTTAAAAATCCATAGAGGAAATGGCCATCTTCACGCACGGCATGATGCACGAACAATTCTGCTTGTTGTCCTTCTTGTACGCGTTCCAGCACAGCAAGTGGCACAGCCAATTCATAACCCACGCCAGCCGTTTCTAAAATCAATTGTCCTGCCTGTTTGAGCAGTACCGTTCCTCGTAAATAGGCTATCATTTACGTCTCCCACGCGGCCATCAATCCGCTCTGTTGCTGGCGCCGTAATGTTTGCAGATGATGTGCGTGAGTTAGCGCCACTGCGAGGGCATCGGCGGCATCACTCTGAATTTTTCCGCTACGATTCAAAAGCATTTTGACCATATGTTGCACCTGCGTTTTCTCCGCCCCGCCTTTACCAACCACCGCTTGCTTAATGCTTTTTGCCGCATATTCAGCCACAGGCAGTTGCGCTAATACAGCGGCACAAATAGCCACGCCACGCGCTTGTCCCAGTTTCAAGGCAGAATTTGGGTTTTTATGCACAAAAATGGCTTCAATCGCAAATTCCTGCGGTCGATAGGTACGAATCAATTCGCTAATCCCCTGATGAATCATCATCAAACGCAGCGGCATAGCTTCATCGACAACACGAATGCAACCACTATCCACATAACGAACATCTTGTCCGCAAACATCAATAATCCCATAACCCGTTACTCGAGAACCGGGATCAGTGCCAAGAATACGCCGCGAGATTGCCATTAGCCGGCGAAGTCTTCCGGAAAATCGGCATTGGTATAGACACTCTGCACATCGTCCAACTCTTCCAGACGATCAATCAGACGCATCACCTTATCGGCATCGTCAGCAGAAACCGGCGACAAATTATCAGCGCGCATCGTTACCTCACTCTCATCAGGCGTATAACCCGCAGCAACCAGAGCGTCATATACGGCAGCATAATTTTCTGGTGTCGTCAGCACCTCGGCTCCATTCTCGTCCACTTCCATATCATCCGCTCCTGCTTCCAGCGCCACTTCCATGAAAACATCTTCGTCATGGACTTTCTCAAAGAAAAGTACGCCGCGCTCAGTAAATTGGAATGCTACCGAACCAGACGTCCCCAAATTACCGCCTGCTTTTGTAAACGCATGGCGCACTTCACCAACAGTTCGGTTCTTATTATCGGTCAAACAATCCACCATAACGGCAACCCCACCCGGGCCGTAACCTTCATAGCGGATTTCATCCATCTGCACACCTTCTAACTCACCGGCACCACGTTTAATTGCGCGCTCCATCGTATCTTTAGTCATATTTTCCGCCTGCGCCTTAGAAATCGCCAGACGCAAACGTGGATTACTATTGACATCCGAACCACCGTGACGGGCGGCAATCGTTAACTCACGAATCAGACGGGTGAATACCTTGCCACGTTTCGCATCTTCCTTTGCCTTTTTATGCTTAATATTCGCCCATTTACTGTGACCGGCCATAAATTCCTCTTGTCCTATTTGGCTAATGAAAAGGCGCGCATTTTAGCACAGCGTATCGCCGGCAAAAACCGTACTATTGACGAATAGACAGCCGCTTGACGCCCCACTCTGAAGTAAAAATACCGGCTAAAACCAGCAGCAAGGCAATACCATGATTAGCTGACAACTGCTCATCCGCAAAAAAAGCGACGCCTAATAGCACCCCAAATAACGGTAAAAAATTCATGGCTAATGCGGCACGATTGGCGCCAATCTGGATCACGCTTTCCATATAGAACAGCTTGGATAGAATAGACACGCATATCGCAACATACACCACCAGTACCACGGCTTGCCAAGAAGGCAAACGAAAACCACTCTGCACGCCGCCATAAACATAAAAAGGCAAGGCCACCAGCAAGCCCGCCAAACACATAGCCCACAATAGACTTGCCCAATGAACTGGAGGTGCATAGCGCATTAGCAACGAATAAGCGGCGTAAATACCGCTACAACCTAAAGCAATCGCATCACCCGGTGCGAATTGGCCTGTGACAAACGCCGTAGGATGGCCATTCGTCATCAACCACAACACACCAAAAAAAGACAAAGCCATACCTAGCCATTGCAAAGCATGTCCCCCTTGGCGCCAGAAAAGCATGCTGCCCAGCATCACTAACAACGGAATAAGCGCCGTAATAATCGACACATTGGCGACACTGGCGCCTTGCGCAAAAGCAGAATACAACACGATATTAAACAAGCCGAAGCCACTACCGCCAACTAAAAATAACCATAACCAACGTTGCCGCAACATGCACCAGTCTCGTGCAATTGCACGCCGCGCCGTTACAGACAAAATCAGCGTCGCCAGTAGCCAACGATACAGCGTTAACTCGGCCGGAGAGAGCCAACCTTTTGCCTGTTTGCCAATCACATTGCTACTCGCCCATAACAACGGCGCCAACAACAACATCACATACGGATGCGGCAAACCATTCGGCTGTAAAACTCGAAAAGACATCTTTACTTATCTAAGAGCTAAGCGTTTATTGCAACCCACTGCGCCAAATCCTCGTCACTCACCGCAGGTAATTTCTTAGCCTGCCTACTCTTCTGAGTCAGACCTATAAACGCACACACAAAGTCCTCATGCTTATCTATATCGACTAGCGTACGAGCCAACTGTTGCAAACGCGGCAACCATTCCCCTGCATATTGTTGCTGTTGTAACACCTGAAAATAATCTTTCATTGCTTGCCAGTCATGAGTTAGGCCATTAATCACCATCTTATAATAGCTACCCCAAATCCCTTCGCTGGTAAAACTATGTTGATTAATCGCATACTTGGCATCCAAACTGTGCCGTAATTGCTGGCGATATTTCGCCACTTCATACAAGGCATGCGTACAAAAATCTTCAATTTTTGCTGTAAATACCGCTTCATCGCCTTCATATACTGCACAAGGTAAATTCTGTCGGTACCCTATATCGAAAGAAAAATAAGTTTCCGGATACCAATGAAAATTCACACCAACATTCAAGGCGCTACCGTTGTACCCAGAAAAAGGTTGAAACTCCACAATAGTAGAAAAGCAGCCACAATCATCCAGCCAAGTACAAGACTGTCCTTTTTGAACAAGCCCCGCTGGTTGTAGATAGGCATTCGCTACCTCTTTAATAATCGTATTATGTATATTTTCTCTCATAACTATTATTGCCCCAAGCGTTGTAATAGCGGCTGTAAATCCGCCTCACAACGACGACGTTCCAAACGCGCTGCAAGAATGAGCATTTGTAGCTCATGCGCCGCCTGCTGAAAATCTTCATTCACAATCACAAACTCAAAAGCCCGATAATGACTAATCTGTTCCTCTGCCTCGGCCATGCGCTGTGCGACGACGGCTGCATGGTCCTGACCACGCGCGTTAAGACGTTCATACAAAATATCCAACGACGGCGGCAACAAAAAAACCGAGCGTGTTTCCGGCCTTTTATCTAACACTTGCTGCGCTCCCTGCCAGTCGATACTTAAAATCACATCCTTCCCCGCTGCCAGCAAGGCGTCCACCTGCGCAGCTGCCGTACCGTAGGCATTATGAAAAACCTGAGCATGCTCAAGAAAGCCATCAGCCGCAACCATACTTTGAAAATGCGCAGATGAGACAAAATAATAATGCACGCCTTCCACTTCCCCAAGTCGCTTCGCGCGCGTCGTATGCGACACACTCTCAACCACGTTATCCAGCACACGCACTGCTTCAGCAATCAAACTCGTTTTGCCACCGCCAGAAGGCGCAGCAACAATCCACAACTGACCCTGCATAAAGAACTCCTGGATTACTCATAAAAATGGCGCGTACTTTATCACTACTCGCTTTTTCCGCAACTGCGCAGATGATGCAAAATTCATCTGATTCGTCCTTATACCCGAGAAAAGCGCCATCCTAACAAGCAGAAGACGCTGTTTTCTAGTGTTGATATAACGAATCAAACTTAATATTTCATAGATATAGCTTCTCTATCATAGAGAAAGCTGTTTAAGCGGCACTAGCTACTCAGCCCCCTGCAACTGCTCTAGAAAAATAATAGATGTTTACTGGTTATCCACAAATCATTAAAACGGAGCTACAAACAACAGGGCGGCTTCCACATCATGAGCTTTAACGCGATATATATCAGGAAGATTTTATTATTTACAAAAAGGCCGAACCCGTAGGTTCGGCCAAGCTATATGAATAAAGATGCTGTTACAGCCACCCCATACTCAACAAGCTATCCCACCATGCGAAGCCAGCCCATACTCAACAGGCTATTCCACCATGCGAAGCCAACGGTAACGTGAATGAGCAAACTACCAAAGGCAAAAATCGCGCCAATAATCCACCATGATCTAATATCGGTATAACCCGCACCATAAATAATAGGTGCCGGTCCTGAACCATAGTGCGTTAATGCACCACCGTAGCAGTTAGAGCAGAGCAAGCCGAGGGTAAGCAGTACGGGTGGAGCACCAGCAGCGGCACCAACAGCAGCAAAAACCGGTACCATGGCGGCAACATAAGCACCACCTGATGCGAACAAGTAACGAATAGCCACACTGATAAAGAGAATGGCAATAGCAGCAACCGTACCATTACCTGCACCAAAATCTAGATTATGCTTCATCGTGTAAGCCAACCATTCGAAGAACATCGCTTTTTTCAGGATGCCTGAGAGGCCAAGAATGCCGCCATACCAAATAAGGGTATTCCAAGCGCCTTTATTTTTCAGTAAATCATCCCAAGTTACCACAGCCAGTATCACCAACAAGCTCATAATGCTGATGGCCGTAGTAGAAGCTTCTTCGATGCCAATTTTCTCGCCTAGAGCCCAAGAGATAACCGCTGCAAAGAAGAGGAAGATCAAGGTTTTTTCCCGAACAGTAATAGGTCCAAGTTCTTCCAATCCTTTTTTGGCAATCGCTTTATTATCGAGTTTTTTCAGCTCAGGCGGATAAATCAAATAGATAACTAATGGTGTGAGGAAGAGACAGATAAGCCCCGGAAGCAGCGCAGCAACTGCCCATTGTGGCCAGTTCAGCTTAAGGTGCAGAATAGGTTCCATCAGGTTCATCGCCAACAGGTTGGGCGCCATGGCGGTAATAAAGAGATAACCTGTTGTTTTTACGGTCATGTAGGTATTAAGCAGCAAATAATGGCCAGCTTTACGCGGACTGCTTTCCGGATCAGAACCGAGCGAAACAGCAACGGAGTTCATGATTGGAAATATGATACCGCCAGCACGTGCCGTAACAGAAGGCATAGCTGGAGAAATCAGCAGGTCAAGACAGGCGTTGACATAGCCAAGACGCAAGGTAGTGCTCCCAAAAGAACCAATCAGCATGTAGGCAATACGCTTACCTAAACCTGTGGAAACAAAGGCCGTACTCATAGCAAAAGCGGCAAATACCAACCAAGTCGTACCAGATTTATAACCACCAAGCACGTCGTCTTCTTTCAGAGAAATTTTAACCAAACTGCTCTTCAACGTATCGATCCATGTATCTGGCGAGGTATGCGTCATAGTGTTCAATTGCAGTAAGTCACCTGCGTTCGAAATATTCAACCAACGTTCAGACGGCGTAATACCGATAAAAATGGCAGATAGCGCTACCCCTGCCAACAAAATAATGGGCAAGGGGAAAGGTTTGAGCAAAATAGCAACGATGGTGCCGACATACACACCAAAAAGATGCCAACCGATGACGGAAAGCCCAGCGGGTGCTGGGAATAGATAAGTCAAGATCGGAAACGCCAAAATAATGGCGTAATGGATCAGTTTTTTTGTACTCATAAAAAAGCCCTTTATAAGGTTATATAAGAGGATGGAAAAAAGGATTGTCAGCTGTCGTTATCGCTTCGGCGCTAAAATGCCGCCCGATAAAAATCGTAAGTGCTAACAAATCGGCACTGCCTCCCGCACTAAGGCGGTGTAGTGCGCACTCACGCGCATAGACAGCAAGCTGCATTGCCAAACGATTTTCATCGTCTAGCACGCAACGTTCTTGTAACAACGCGCGCGCCCAGTGTTGGTGAGCACGCAGACCTTCAATGCCAACACGGGCAATCGTAGTCGTATCGTTGTTATGCGCATACAGCGCAACCAGCACAACCAGTAAAGCGCGACGTTCATTCCTGTCCGCGCCCTGTTCATGCCAATAATGTGGTAACGCATGCTGGACGACTGTCGCAAAACCGCTTGCAGCTTCAGCACGCGCACCACCAATACCATAAAGCGAATATGCGCGCTGGCCCGCGCTTTCGCCCGCATTCATTTCAGTAACCAGTTCAGAACAGATAGTACAAACCACAGACAACACACTATCAAGCCCTGCCCTGCCCGCTTCCGCCATCACTTTGCCTAATGCCGCCGCAAAAATACCAAAGGCAAAAATAGCGCCTTTGTGGGTATTGATGCCACGCGTTGTAACATACATGGCTTCTTCCGCTGCAAGACCAATAGGCCGAACCGCATCAAGCATAGCGGGACTGGCTTTCATACCGGCAAAAGTCATACCTCGCGCAGCGCAGTCTGCTAGATAAGGAGCTATTGCTGTTGCGCTATCAAGGAACAAGGTAAGCGTCATATCATGATGCCCGCCATTGCCAACCGCATCGACGAGACCTGCTTTCGGCGTCAACGTTGCCTCACTAACCAGCGCTTGCCGCATACGTTCCCCTATTGCGTTTGCCTGCTGAGACAACCAGTAGCGCCGTTTAATATCAGCGTGCAAATCCTCTATGGTATGACGACGCTCGCGGGCGCACACTTTGGCGTCATCATCGCAGAGCAAACAACGACGCGAAGGCATAGAAAAATCCGTGCGCGAGAGCGCGTGGCCATCATGCGCGATTACATCAATATCCCATAACCGTGCTATGGGAGATTGCATTTCTAGCGTCATCATCTTTTGCTTCCAATCAGCCGCATCGCCTTCGACCAACCATAGGGCATGGTGTCCGGCGGCATCAACCGAAACACTGTACGCCAACGACATTCCAACAAGCTGCGCAATCGCCTGTTGTGCCATGGCAAAAATAGCATCAAACATTGGATTGCGTTTAACCGCACCGGCAATCGCCAAAGTCAACGAAATCAGCACGCCCCCCTGAGCTTGCATATTCTGTTGTCGCACGGCACGACTATCGCGCGCTGTAAGAATCTCTTCCAAAGTGACCGCTTTACCTTCCTGACTAGGTAAGGATTGCCTATCCGGTTTGTAGGAATAAGCGCTTGTCATAGTCCGCCGTGTGTTATGTCATTCATCATATGCAAATCGTGATAAAAAATTTCTCCGTTCATCTTCTCGTAGTGTTTTGAAGCGACGGCATGTACCGTTTATAAACCAAAGCACAATGAACCACAACATCTGTCAACAAGTCATGCCTCCAGTGCTGCTTACTTTGGCTTTGACGCCCTCACACTTAACAACGTACTCCTCATCAACATCAATACTAGCCCCGAGACAATTGTAGCCCGCAGATAGCGCTTAACATTATGAAATAGCGGTGCCAAAACGTTAGTCTTGGCAACCTTTCTCAATGTAGAGCAATATCTGCTTTTCGTTCAACAGTCACGGGACAGCCAACGTTTTTTCTTGCAGTTACCGTGTATGAACGGGGCACCTTCAAGTAACGCCGCTTTGCCCACACCTGATAGGCAACAGCATCAATGGCATCCATCATAAGCATGTTGTTTCCAAAGCGTTGCACAACTTGCTTTTCGTTGGACAGCGCCGTACTGCATACGCTTTACTTTGTTTACGATGTAACCTCTATCAATCCGCGACTTGATAAACAGTATCAATGACGCTGCCATCGCGATACCGTACAACCGCAACTGGCTTATCCGTAAAGCGAATTTTTTCTGGTTTACCGGTAAGCGCAATAGCGCGCTGATGTAAATCTTCAATCGTTGTCAAAGCAACGCCTGCGTCGCGCAAACGTTGCGCCAATTGTGGACGACGAGGGTTAACCGCAATGCCATGATCCGTGATGAGAATATCGATATGCTCGCCCGGAGTAATGCACGTGATGACTTCATCAACAACCGTTGGAATCCGTCCACGCACCAAAGGAGCCACAATAATCGCTAAGCGTGCATTGGCAGCCGTATCACAGTGCCCACCAGACGCCCCACGCAAGACACCATCCGAACCGGTCAAAACATTCACATTAAACTGGGTATCAATTTCCAGCGCACTCAACACGACCACGTCTAACTGCTCAACTGATGCTCCCTTTGAACCAAAATTGGCATATTGATTCGCGCTGATTTCAATATGGTTCGGGTTGCGCGCCAAAGACTTAGCCGCATCTGCATCAAAGCTCTGTACGTCCAACAGTTTTTTAATCAAACCCTTCTCATGTAAGGCAACCATCGTCGCCGTGATACCCCCCAGACCAAAAGCTGCCGTAATATTCTGCCGCCGCATCTTATCTTCAAGGAAGCGAGTAACCGCAAGAGAAGCACCGCCAGTACCCGTTTGTAACGAAAAACCATCGTAAAAATAACCAGATTTGGCAATCACATCTGCGCAATGTCGAGCAATCAGCAATTCGCGTGGATTGGTCGTCATGCGAGTAGCATCCGCTCCAATTTTGGCAGCATCGCCAACCGCATCCACCTGCACGATATAGTCCACCTGATCCTGCGCAATGCTGTGTGGATTATTGGGATAATTGACAATAGCCTCCGTCAACAGTACAACTTTCTTCGCATACTGCGCGTCTGTCATCGCATAGCCGAGTGAACCACAAATACTGTTGCCATGCTGCCCATTCGCATTGCCGAAACTATCGCATACGGGCACGCCCAAAAATGCAACGTCCACTTTGAGCTCGCCACTCTTCACCAAATGAACACGCCCACCGTGCGAATGAATCTGTACTGGTTCTTGCAAAATACCAGCGGAAATCGCATCAGCCAATTTGCCGCGTAATCCAGAAGAATAGAGTTTGCTAACCACGCCATTCTTAATATGCTCGACCAACGGAGCATGACAGCCCGTCAGCGAGCTGGAGGCAACCGTAATATTTTTAAATCCCATATTGGCAAGCACATCCATCACCATATTTACCGTGTAATCACCGCCACGAAAACCATGATGGAAGGAAACCGTCATGCCATCTTGTAGACCACTGGCACGCACCGCTTCTTCAATACTCGCCAGCACTTTACGTGCTGCTCGCGTACCAAATTGAACTTTTTTCTCTTTTGCCACAAAAGGACTTAAGCCATTTGCCACAGCCAAACCACCCTTAACACGTTGTTCTCTATTCATGTTTATTCCTCTCGAATGCCTGAAGCAGCAGCACGTTGCAATACCAATTTGGCGCGTTCAATAATCGGCGAATCGACCATCTTACCGTTGAGCGAAACAACACCAGAACCATTGCGCTCCGCTTCTTCCGCCGCTGCAATAACACGTTCAGCGTGATCTACTTCCTTCTGGGTTGGCGCAAACAAATTATGAATCAGGACAATCTGATTAGGATTAATCAAAGATTTACCATCAAAGCCCAACTGCTTAATCAGCGCGGCTTCGCGCAAGAAACCTTCTTCATTACGTGCATCGGAATACACCGTATCAAAAGCCATCAAACCATTAGCTCGTGCTGCATGCAAAATGGCACTACGGGCAAACAGAAGCTCAATCCCTTCCGGCGAACGCTCTGTTTTCATATTGCGCACATAATCTTCAGCTCCTAAAGCAATCCCCATCAAACGAGGCGACGCCTTGGCAATATCATTTACCGCAAGAATACCCTGCGCAGATTCAATTGCGGCCAATAGCTGCGTACTTCCTTGCTGACGTCCACAATCTTCCTCAATCGCCGTAATCGCCGCATCCATGTCAATAATGTCCTGTGCACTATCAGTCTTTGGCAAACGTACAATATCGGTTCCCGCCCGAACAACCGCATTCAAATCAAGTAAACCAAAGGCGGAAACTAACGGATTCACCCGAACGACTGTTTCCATCTCACGATACAACGGATGCTGCAACGCATGGGCAACTAACATTCGAGCCGTATCTTTCTCCGCCAGCGCAACCGAATCTTCCAAATCAAACATAATAGAATCGGGTTTATAAATAAACGTATTGCTGATCATTGCCGCGTTTGAACCCGGGACAAACAACATGCTTCGACGCAGTTTCATAGTACTTTCCCCCAATCAATCGGTTCATCCGTTGCCCGTAACAGTGCCGCCTTTAAGCGCGCCCGTAGTACACAATCCAATGCACCTCTATCTTCCAGACGCAACGCAACCGCACTCACACCAAGCTGGGTAAGCACTTCGTTTACTGTTGCCCAAATCTGTGTATCAAACTGCTTACCCACACTACTATTTAGTTCAAGCGATACCCCCGCGGTCGATGGTGCAACATAAACCATCACGTCGCTGGATTCTACCGTCCCCGCGACACTCTCTTTACGAATTTGCATACCGGTTATCCTCAATCATCTATCAAAAAAAACACAGCGAAGCCCACAGCCGCTGTTAAGGGCGCACATATTAGAGAAATCAAAAAATGATGACAATCTTGTTTTTCTGATAACTAAAGCATGATTCATCAAAAGAAACTGCATACAGTAAAGAAAAGTCATATACCAATATCCAAAAAAACAGCGATATTGCCTTAATCAACGCACGCAATAAATCAAGATAATATATTTTTATATCAATATGTTATTTAAAACTACCGTAGAAAATGGATAGTAAGATTACCAATAGAATGGGAAATATCAATGCAGTTTCATGCGCCATCGTCACACATTTTTTGTCTGCAAAAAATTAACAAAAACCTGTGGATTTCACATCTCCCAAAACACATAAACTGAGACCTTTGCAAAAGCCCCCAAACTGCTTACATCACCCCGGCGAACGTACACGAAAGCAAACACCTTGCGCCGCTATTGGCAGGCGTGAAAGCAAACACTACCGTCTATGCTGACAAAGGCTAC
>JAUMZX010000035.1 GCA_030527905.1 Cardiobacteriaceae bacterium | reverse complement strand
AGGCGGGATAGGCGGGGCGCCCGCCTTGTTCGCGGTGGTGATGGGTTTTTCGTTGCTGCAGGTGCAAGAGGATGGGTTGCCAGTCGATGATGTGTTCGATTTTGAGCAGTGGAAATCGGTCGATATGGCGGTTGATCATGGCTTGTGCGGTTTGCTGGAAGAAGCTGCTCATGGGGATGTTGTTTGAGTTGTGGATGTCGGGGTAATGTAAGCGGTTTGGGAACTTTTGCAAAGGTCTCAACCCGTGTAATACAAAACCCGCGCTTTATTTATCCGAAAGCCGACGCTAGTGAAAAGTACGCCTCTATGTATTTTCATAGGAGCATCTAATCTGACAATACATTAGCGAGGAAAGCGAAGTTCGCCGCTGTTTTCAGCCGCTGTATATTGCAAAGCTCGAACAACCCAATTGCCTGCGGTTTCTACCGCTGTTGGTAATGCTTGACCATTCAAAAGTGCCGCCGTGAGCGCTGCGTGGAATGCGTCGCCTGTTCCTTTAACATCGCTATCAATACGCGGGTGCTGACTGCTACTAACGCTATCATGGGTAACAATGAGGTTGGCAATCTGCCCTGCATCTGCCCCCAAACTGCTGGTCACTATCACGGTTTTTAAACGCTTGCTTAATAGACTGCGCGCTGCTGCAATGGTTTCTTCACGGCTTTTAGGCGTACTTTCACTCAAAAATCCCAACTCATAATGGTTAGGCGTAATAAGGTCAGCACAAGCGGCTAAGTGTTCGCGATAACATGCCGCTAATTCAGGACGAACGTAAAGCCCGCAATCTTGATCGCCAAGAACGGGATCAATGCTGATATGCACATGTGGTTTGCGTTCCTTCAATTCGGTAAGCCAGCGCGTCAGGATTTCGGCTTGTTCCGCACTACCCAAATAGCCAAGAATAACAGCGCGAGTAGCATCCAACGCACGACGTTGATCAAGGTCGGCCAGATAGCCACTAAACCAGTCGGCAGGAATAGCGCCACCGTGAATACTGTCGTAATGCGGGGTATTAGAAAATAGTACTGTGGGAACCGCCGTAGCACTAATCCCAAAGTGATTCAATGTAGGCAAGGCAGCATTGTTACCCACCGTGCCATACACGACTTGTGATTGGATTGATATGACATCAAGCGGCAAAGGATGACGTGTAGCATAGTTTAGGCTCATATTTTTCCTTTGTGTTAAGTGAGACAAGATTGCGTTAGTGGTGCTCTGGTGCTAACCCCGGCCAGTATTCACTATCTGGCGTATGGCGCGCCCCAAAGATAGCCTGACCAATACGTACGGTTGTTGCCCCTTCTGCGATAGCCAGTTCAAAGTCGCCAGACATCCCCATCGAGAGTTCAGTAATGGCAGGATTTATTTGCTGTAAGCGGTCTCGTAGGCCGCGCAAACGGACAAAACAGCGGCGCACCGCTTCATGATCATCGGAAAATAGTGCCAATGTCATTAAGCCTCGCAATCGCAATGCACTGTAATGCGGTAAGGCGCGGATGAATGCTTCCGCTTCATCGGGAGAAATGCCGTATTTTTGTGGTTCGTCAGACGTATTGATCTGCACAAAGACATCAAGACTACGCCCTTCGCTTTGTAACCGACGTTCCAAACCTTCTGCAATCTCCAAACTATCTAGTGCTTGAAATTCAGCGGCAAAACGAGCGACATATTTGATTTTGTTACTTTGCAAATGACCAATAACCGCCCATTGAAGTCCTTCCAACGCGGTAAGCGCCTGCCATTTATCGTAAGCTTCTTGTACTTTATTTTCTCCAAGTAGTCGAATTCCTGCCGCATAGGCATATTGCAATCTCTCGGCAGGAACCGTTTTACTCACAGGCAAAAGACGAATATCTGCGGGATCACGTCCACACTCAAGACAGGCATGGCGAATTCTGTTTTGGATAGTTTCCAGATTGGCAACAATTTCAGCAGCTGTTGTTGCTTGCGGATAGAGCGGTGTCGTCATCGTTTAGCCTTTCTTGACAAACTCGGATTTCAGCATCATACCGCCAAATCCCTCAATCTTGCAGTCGATGTTATGGTCCCCATCTGGTACAAGGCGAATATTTTTAACTTTCGTACCTTGCTTAATACTTTGACTGCTCCCTTTAGGCTTGAGTGCTTTAATCAAGATAACCGTATCACCATCATGAAGAGGCGTTCCATTGGCATCCAACACCTGCTGGTGTGTTTCTGCTTGCGCATCGTGCTCATTCCATTCAAAACTGCATTCGGGGCAGACGTTATGTATGCCATCGAAATAGCAGTAGGAACCATGACATTGTGGGCATTGCAGTTCATTCACGAGAAAGTCCTTCAGTGTTGGGATAAATAAAAGCGGCTATTTTACTGTATTTAGGTTGAATTTATCTATATATATTGATGATAAATGCGTTTATTTGCTATAATTTAGCTGTGGTTTATTGTGAGCTTGGAGTGATTATGCTGAGTTTGGGTGAATTCATTGTTATGCGACAAGCAGAATATCCACAAGCTAAAGGCGAGCTTAGCGGTATTCTTGCGGCGATTCGCCTTGCGGCAAAAGTTCTGCATCGCGATATTAATCGCGCGGGATTGGTACATGACATTCTCGGCGAAGCAGGTTCCGAAAATATTCAAGGCGAAACGCAGAAAAAGCTGGATATTTTTGCGCATCAAAAAATCAGTTCTGCCTTTATGGCGCGCGATAATGTTGCGGGTTTTGCCTCCGAAGAAGAGGAAGACTTCGTTGCGTTCCCGAGCGAAAAAAATCGTAATGCCAAATACATTGTGCTTACTGACCCTTTGGATGGTTCTTCTAATATTGACGTAAATGTCGCAGTAGGTACTATTTTTTCCATTTATCGCCGTGTTACGCCTATTGGTACGCCCGTTACCCTAGAAGACTTTTTACAGCCTGGCAATCGGCAGGTAGCTGCTGGTTATGTTGTCTATGGTTCTTCAACCATGTTGGTTTATACCACGGGCAATGGCGTCAATGGTTTTACTTACGACCCGTCGCTCGGCATCTTCTGTCTCTCACACGAGAATATTCGCATTCCAACCGATGGCACGATGTATTCCATCAATGAAGGGCAGTATCTCAAGTTTCCGCAAGGCGTAAAGCGCTATATCAAGTATTGCCAAGAATCTGATCACGCGACGCATCGCCCCTATACCTCTCGCTACATCGGTTCGCTCGTTGCTGATTTCCATCGCAACATGCTCAAAGGTGGCATTTATATGTATCCATCGGGCAGCAGTTATCCAAATGGCAAACTACGCCTGAATTACGAAGCCAATCCTATCGCTTTTCTAGCCGAACAGGCAGGCGGCAACGCAACTGATGGCTACCGTCGTATCCTCGACATTCAGCCAACAGCGCTACACCAACGTGTTCCTCTCTATGTTGGTTCAACAAACATGGTAAACAAAGTCATGGAGATGATTCGAGAAAATCCTGACACTTGAACCGGCATACTGGATAGAGCACCGCAGACCGCGCTAAAATACGCGCCCGCACATTGCAATAACTAGAAGGATCCTAAAATGTACGGCATTGAATTTCAAAGTAAACGCACCGCTCGCCTTTATCCTGAAGGAGAACCACAAGGATATGCCAGCGTACATGACAATGAAACATGGGTTTATGCCACTGCCGATGCAAGCAGCGCTCGCCTCAGCCAATATACTTACGGCGAACCTTTACGCATTTATCGAAAAGAAGGTGATTATTACTTGGCGCAATCCTTGCGTGATCACTACAGCGGCTGGATAAAGGTCGATGCTATAGAAAACAGTCACAACATCCCGACATTTACACATATCACCATTGCGATTACGCCAGTAACCACAGGCGCAGATCTAAAAAGCACTTACCAAATGACGCTTCCCGCGGACGCTTGTCTGACCCCGATTGCCGAATCAGGCGACTATCTACAATTACCAACTGATGGTTGGGTACACAAGCGTCATCTGGCAAAAGTAGATGATTATGCCGACATCATCGCAACGGCGCGTGGACAGATAGGACGTAGTTACGTATGGGGTGGGCGTGGCATCGCTGGTCTTGATTGCTCAGCCCTTGTGCAGTGGAGTTATCGCCGCGCAGGTTATAATATCCCGCGCGACAGCGACCTACAGGAGTTCTATTTACAAGAACATCATAAGCGAGTGGACATTTCCGAGTTGGCGCGTGGTGACCTTCTTTTCTTATCTGGGCACGTGATGCTGGCAAATGATGCTTACACCGTTATCCATGCCAGTGGTTATCACATGCAAGTTGTGGTCGAAGACTTAGCCGATGCACTACAACGTTACAAAAAAAGCATGGGTAGTAATTATCGTCTGCGTGTTTATCGCTGGCACGAAGAAGTTCCTTTTGTGCACGTTTTTGACTAACGCGGTATTCATTGCATCCGCTACGAAAGATACGGACTTCTCGCAAACCTTCTGCGCTAGATAGTATGGCTTATCGTCATACTATCGCTACTTGTGTTACGCATAGCGCGGTAACCTCTCGCAACTTGTGCCTATAACATAGGATTTGTATTAACGCGTTAAAGCCGTAGCGACAACAATCCGTGAAACCCATAGCCGTTAATTACTACGCGCGACTTTCTTCACCACGTTCCGCCGAACGTATATCACATCCAAACACCAGCTCGACAAACGAACAGCGCATATCAACAAGACGCATCACAAAACCTGCACGACGATGCAACATTCCCCCGCACGCTCGTAATGCTATGCTGCATGAATCCAACAACGCTACATGACACAGGCGGTAGCGCATCACAAAACCTTTACAACAGCACCGCGTCATTCCGCGCTTTCCGATACCTAAGAAAAATCCACCTCACAAGGCTATACAATAAACAATCATGAAAACCCTCAAACGATTCTTTCGCCTCGCGCGTCCTTACTGGGGACGGCGACAAAACTGGGGCGTCTGGTTGCTGCTTATAGCCGTACTCGCCTGCTCGCTCACCATCGTGCACATCAGCGTACGCATCAATACTTGGGAAAAACGTTTTTACGACGCACTGGAACAATTCAACGCAGACATCATGCCAGCTCTAATCTTGCATTACCTGTTCTACCTCATGCTTATCGCTGCGCTTGCTGCGGGCGGCAGCTACTTACGCAAATTTCTCCTCATGCATTGGCGCGAGCACCTGACACAACACATCCAACAATGCTGGTTGTACCAACACAATCACTACCGCCTACAATGGCACAACGGACCGGATAATCCCGACCAGCGTATTGCAGAAGACATCTATCTTCTCGCCGAAAAAAGCATCGACCTCTGCAAAAATTTCGTCATGAAATCAGCCAAACTTGGCGCCTTTATCACAGTACTTTGGCATCTTTCAGGCGTGCACACTTTCACGCTCTACGGCTACCACATCACCATTCACGGTTACCTCGTCTGGATTGCTCTCCTATACTCAGTTCTCTGCACCTTCATCACGCACCTTATTGGTCACAAACTCCAACATCTCAACATTGAGCGTCAGCACCGCGAAGCCGACTATCGAGCCAACCTTCTACGCTTACGCGAACATAGTGAACAAATAGCCCTCTACAACGGCGAACATAACGAAAATACCCGCTTAAACAAACATTTTTCCGCCATAAAACACAACTGGCACGCGCTCATCCAACGAGAATTGAAACTGGAAATCTTCACCGCCACCTACCTGCGCATCAACATATTCATACCGATACTTGCCACCCTGCCCATGTACCTAGCACGACGCATCACATTTGGCGACATGATGCAAGCACGCGGTGCCTTCAGCAACGTACAAGACGGCTTTGCTTGGTTTATGGATTACTACAAAAACTTGATGGAATGGGCAGCCATTATCGAAAGGCTAGCCCGCTTCACCGACGCGCTAGAAACGCTATCGCCTCCTACGCCGTCCAGCCATCAGGAAACGAAACACGCACTCGCGCCCTCCCCGCATTCCCCCCGTACCGCAACCGTTCACCTCAGCGTCCGCCATCTCAACATCCATACCGCCAATGGCCGCCTGCTGCTCCAACAACTGAATCTTGAAGCGCAGGCGGGAGAATGGATCTTACTTGACGGCGACAGCGGCATCGGCAAAACCAGCCTCATTCGCACCTTAGCGGGAATCTGGCCGCATTATCAAGGATATTACAACCTACAAGGGCAAACACTCGTACTACCGCAACAACCCTATCTACCGCAAGATACCTTACGCGCCATCCTAAGCTACCCGCAACACAACCACATGGACGACCGTCATCTACAAAACGCCCTCTACCATACGGGACTGGAAAAACGCATTCATCAGCTGGACGATAACCAACCGTGGTACCGCATTCTCTCTGGCGGAGAACAACAACGCCTCAGTTTAGCTCGTGCGCTACTCTATCGCCCGTCCATCCTGCTCATGGACGAAGCCACCAGCCATCTGGATGACCCTACGGCTACAACCCTACTACACACCATCCAAAACCAACTGCCGCATGCACTCTGCCTCGGCATCAGCCACCAAAACAGCGTTAAAGAACATTTCCATCGTCGTCTTGACCTTAATGCACATCGTGCCGACCGTACAACAGATTCGTTATAATGCCGCCTTTTCCATAATTGAAACCTCCTATGCCCGCTCTTGCCGCCTACAACCAACTTGAAGCTATCCGCAACCGCCTGCCAACCTTTCATCCCACCGGCAAAGCCCCACAAACCACCGATAACATCCTCTCCATTGCCGAATATTACGATGCCTATTGGTTTGATGCCTTTGGTGTACTCAACGTCGGCGGACAAGCCATCGCAGGCGCCATCAGCGCCGTAGAACAACTACGCGCACGCGACAAACAAGTCTTTGTCTTATCAAACGCAGCCAGCGTTAGCAAACCCAACATGGTGAAACGCTTTGCCGGACTCGGCTTTGACTTTTCCGCCGAAGAAATCGTTACCAGTCGGGATGCCGTCCTCAACACACTTAACGCCTACCCGAAAGAAATGCTATGGGGACTAATTGGTCTACCACACAGCCAAGAAGACCTACAAACACAAGGCATCCGCTTCTGTCACCAAGATGCAGCGGATTTTTTCGGCGCTCCCGACGGCTACCTTTTCCTAGCAACCGCGCATTGGAATGAGCAAGAACAAGAAAAACTCCTCAATGCACTTACCGCCCGCCCTCGTCCCATCATCCTCGGCAATCCAGACCTCATTGCCCCGATACCCGACCATATCTCCATCGAGCCCGGAAGCTACATCCTAACCTTGCCTGATCAACTGTTCTCGCACGTACACGTTTGCGGAAAACCTTATCCCGACATTTTCAACATCGCCGCACAACGTACCGCGCACTTTACCCCCGATAGAACCCTCATGTGTGGCGATACCCTACACACCGACATCCTCGGCGGAAATGCCTACGGCGTACAAACCGCGCTACTCACTGCCCACGGCTTCTATCGTGGCCTTGATTATCGTCACTACATTGATGATAGCGGCATCAGTCCCGACATCATCCTGCCGCAGCTCTAATGCGCACTTACGACGCTATTATCATCGGAGCCGGTGCCGCAGGAATCTTCTGTGCCATCCATGCTGCACAGCGCGGTTTACGCGTTGCACTCTTAGAACATAATGATGCTATTGGCGCAAAAATCCGTATTTCAGGAGGAGGGCGCTGCAACTTCACCAACCTGCACCTCACGTCAGAAGCCTATCTCTCTCACAACCCGCATTTCTGCCGTTCCGCGCTCAGCCGTTTCAGCCAATAGGACACCCTTGACTGGTTTGGCGCACGCGGTATCACGTGGCACGAAAAAAAGCTCGGACAACTCTTTGCTGACCAGCGCTCTCGCGGCATCCTCACCGCCTTACACGATGCGCTAATGGAATATAACGTTCACCTACACTGCGACACCACGGTTCACAGCCATCAGACGGATAATCACCACTACACACTCAACACCAATCGCGGCGACTACCATACGCCCAACCTGATTATCGCCACAGGCGGCATTTCCTTCGCCAAACTGGGCGCAACCGACTTCGCCCTCCGCGTTGCAAAACAATACGGCATCCATAATTACCCTTTCTGCCCTGCCCTTGTGCCGCTCCTACTGCCAAATCCTCCCAGCGCGCTTGCTGGCGTTAGTACAGAAGTTAGCATCACGACACATAACGCCCCCGTCTTTCATGACCAACTGCTGTTTACCCATCGCGGCATCAGCGGACCGGCGGTTTTACAAATCTCCTCTTACCGCCAACAGAACACGCCTATCTACATCAACTTTCTACCCCAGCTGCCCGCAACATTCCTGCATGATGCCAAGCGACAACAACCACAGCATACCCTGACGCAAATACTGCGTAATTACCTGCCAAACGCACTCGCGGATTATCTCGCGCACATACATGGCAACAGCGTCCTACAACACTACAGCGACAACACACTGCAACACATCAGCGCGCATCTACAACAATACGCCATCATTCCCAATGGTAGCGAAGGTATGCACAAAGCCGAAGTTTGCAGCGGTGGAATTGATACGCGAGAAATCAACCCAAAAACCTTCAACGTTAAAAAACACGCGGGACTACATATCATTGGCGAAGCACTTGACGTAACGGGCTGGCTCGGCGGATACAACCTACAATGGGCTTGGTCATCGGGTTGGTGCTGCGCGCAACACCTCACGGCATAGAGCCGTTCTTTCCACTAGCAGCACACCAAAAAAACACCGCATCCAACCACACATCTTCGTCATCTGACATACAAAAAGAGAGATGAGCTATTGCAGCGTAGATTTTCTGAAGGCTCTGTTTTAATCTAGTGTTGATAGTGGATAAAATTAATAATTTCATTAATGACTCATCTAATGAATGGGCAATAGCTTCAAGCAATGCTACCTAATTTCCTAAATTCTTCTATTACTCCATCAGATTTATGTGGTATCCACATATCACTAAAACAGAGCCTTTCTGAAAAGATATCTCCTGCATCTTTCTAACATCGTCTTTTCTACGCACTAACGCGACGAAACAGTTACTATTGGATACCATGCGGTAGTTAATCGCCAACGGGCGCACGATATAATTTTTCCTTACCCACTAACACCCTACGGAGAAAACGCATGTCCCTAAAAAAATGGTTCTTAGCACTCGTATGCCTCACCACATTTACCGCTCAAGCTGCCGAACAAAACCAACCATTAATCCTAGAAAGCAAATACGACTTCAGTAAAACCCTAGATATATTAGAAAGCACCTTCAAAGAAAAAGGCATGACCCTATTCACCCGCATCGACCACCAAGCCGCGGCTAAAGCGCAAGGACTAGAGATGCAGCCGGCAACCGTGATTATCTATGGAACGCCCAAAGTCGGAACACCTTTAATGATTAAAGACCCCACCCTTGCCTTACAACTTCCCCTCAAAGTACTTGTTACAGAGCCAGAACAAGGAAAAGTTGAAGTGATGCTCAACAGTGCCGAACAAGTGGTGGCGCGTAGTAACACATCCTACTCAGAGGTAGAAAACACACTGGCAAAAGCAGAAAAACTGATACGCGCCACAATTGCCAAGTAAAGCACGAGCGCACGCTCACAAGCCACTTTCTTGCTTCAAGAAAGTGGCTTTATCCCCGTAAAAAACGCCTTATCAGCGCTTCCATGCAACCTTATGTCTATCAACACCATTACCACCAAACAACACGACTTCTTACTTCCGCTAATGACAGGATTATTACCATAAATGCCGCATACTCACGCGTATTGCAAACGATCCGCTCCACAGCGACAACCAACTGTGCCTTTATTTGAAGACACCATTTTCATTATCTGCGGATGCCACAAACCTCTATTGTATTTTCCTATCCATAGAAAACATAGAACAGCAGAAATGGTGGTATGAGTTTTCTATGGAATAGGTAGTGTTGCTTGAATCTGCTGCCAGCTAGCGCGTTTATATACCTAATCCCTATGAGTGAAACGCCGAGGTTAATTCATCATGTCAACGCTACATTAAAGCAGAGTTTTAAATTAAATTGCTCCTAATGGGTTGGTCGTTAATGAAAAGAAAAAACACACCATAATTCACAAATAAAACACAGAATCATCGCTACACACCCAAATAACACAGTCGTTTTAAACCGAACTATATTGGTCTTATTTCTTGATATAACCGTAACTTAGCCTAAAAAAATAACAGCCTAAACGATTGTTAAGAACTATCAGTCAATGCTATCCTAATCACCACTGTTCGGATTTCAGTTTTACATAAAAATATACATGATGAGGTAATCCTAAATGACAGCGGATACAACCTATAACTACCGTGTCGTCAGGCAGTTCACATGGGCTGCTATTATTTTTGGCATCGTTGGCATGTTGGTCGGCGTAATTATCGCGGCTCAATTACGTTGGCCAAATCTGTTCGGCGGAATTGAATGGCTGGTTTACAGTCGCCTACGTCCGGTACACACCAGCGGCGTTATCTTTGCCTTTGGCGGAAATGCGCTATTTGCCACCTCATATTACATCGTGCAACGTGTATGTAGCGTGCGCCTAATATCGGACAAAATCGCCGCCTTCACATTCTATGGTTACCAGACCACATTAGTGCTCGGTGTACTCAGCTATGTTTTGGGTTATTCACAAAGCAAAGAATACGCTGAACTACCATGGCTGCTTGACATCCTGCTCGCTGTCGTTTGGGTCGCGTATGCCTACGTTTTCTTCTTTACGATAGGCAAGCGCAAAGAAAAGCATATCTATGTCGGCTTATGGTTCTATGGTGCTTATATTATTGCCGTCGCCATCCTGCACATCTTCAACAACCTAGCCTTACCTATCGACTGGTTACACTCTTACCCTATCTATTCAGGAGCCGTTGATGCTATGGCGCAATGGTGGTACGGACATAACGCAGTTGGCTTTTTCCTGACAGCGGCTTTCCTTGGCATGATGTACTATTTCGTTCCTAAACAAGCGGGGCGTCCGATATATTCTTATCGTCTCTCCATTGTGCATTTCTGGGCGCTCATATCTATCTATATGTGGGCAGGTCCGCACCACTTACATTACACTGCGCTGCCCGATTGGACGCAATCCCTCGGTATGGCATTCTCCGTTGTTTTATGGGTCCCCTCTTGGGGTGGCATGATTAACGGCATGATGACCCTTTCTGGCGCATGGAATAAACTCATCACAGACCCTATCATCCGCTTCCTCTTTGTCGCCTTATCCTTCTATGGCATGAGTACTTTCGAAGGCCCCATGATGGCTATCAAAGAAGTTAACGCCTTGTCGCACTATACCGAATGGACGGTGGGACACGTTCACTCTGGCGCTTTAGGTTGGGTTGCCATGATTACGATGGGTTCGCTCTATCACATGTTGCCGCGTCTATACGGAAAAACGGAAATGTACTCCACCCGTTTAATCTTCGTCCATTTCTGGCTGGCTACCATTGGCATTGTTCTGTACGTTACCTCCATGTGGGTTGCTGGCATCATGGAAGGCTTGCTATGGCGCGAAACTGCCGCTGATGGCAGCCTCACTTACTCATTCATCGAAATCCTGAGTAAAAAATACATCTTCTACTTCGTACGCTTCCTAGGCGGCACCGCATTCCTAAGCGGCATGTGCCTCATGGCCTACAACTGCTGGAAAACTGCCTTCAGTGGCAGCACAAAACGCAGTGCAGTTGAAATTCAAGCGCAACCCGTATAAGGACAGGAGTTCAGAATGAGCATTATGAGTCATGAGCGCGTTGAAAAAAGCATCATTATCCTTGGCATACTGACTTTCCTCGCGGTAATTTGGGGCGGGTTAGTACAAATCGTACCGCTATTCTTTGACCAACAATTACGCCCTGAGAATAGCTATATCAAACCGTATGACCCCTTACGCCTTGCCGGCTTCAACGTTTTTGTTAGCGAAGGCTGTTACGGCTGCCACTCACAAATGATTCGTCCTTTCCGTTGGGAAACCGAACGCTATGGACATTACTCCATCGCGGAAGAATCTATGTATGACCGTCCATTCCAATGGGGCTCTAAGCGTACTGGCCCCGATCTGGCACGGATAGGTGGTAAATATGGTAACGACTGGCACTACAAACATCTGACGAACCCACGTAGTGTCGTCCCCGAATCCAACATGCCCGCTTACCCATGGTTAAATGATCGTCCCGCCAATATTACCCTTACAGAAAACAGCATCCGCACCAAAATGAAACTCGGCGAACCTTACACCGAGGCGGATGTTGCCAGTGTTAAAGAGGCACTACAAGGCAAAACAGAAATGGATGCGCTCGTCGCCTACCTACAAGGTTTAGGCGTGGCATTTAAAGAACACAACCGGTAAACCAACATGACAGCGGCAGGTATTGCGTGGGTCAAATTCACAACAGTAGTGCTTTTTGTGTCTTTCGTCCTGATGATTATCATCCTGTACCTGCCCTTTCGTCACAAACCATATAAAGATGCCGAAAAACTGGCGCTGAAAGATGAGGATGATGCGCCTATCAACCCACGGCACTCCAATAAAAATCATAAGAGGCAAGAACCATGACAACAGTCAGCATCTTCATTGCGGTCGTAACCATCCTGCACTTATTGGGTTACATCGCTCTTGTATACTGGACGACCCATATCAAAGCCGGTGGTAATGCCAAAGAAGGCGAAATCATAGATCACACATGGGATGGCGACCTGAAAGAAATGAATAATCCCCTTCCCGGCTGGTGGTTATCGCTGTTCTACCTCATGATTGCTGTGGGCATCATCTACCTCATCCTATATCCGGGCGTATTCAAAGGAATCAAAGGCTGGACGCAAATCGGTCAGTATGAACAAGAAAGCCGTCGGGCTGATGCGTTATCTGCCGAGTACTTTCAAGCCTATAGCGATAAAAGCGTTGAAGAACTGGCAAAAGACCCCGATGCCTTAGCCACAGGACACCGCATATTCTCGCAAAACTGCGCCGTCTGCCATGCCTCTGACGCAGGCGGACAACAAGGCAGCTATCCTAACCTTACTGATAACGAGTGGATTTGGGGTGGTACGCCAGAAGCTATCATCAACACCATCACCAATGGCCATATTGGTGCAATGCCCGCGGGCGGTGCACTTATCACCGTAGATCCCACTACCCCCAACTACGAACCATCCAAAGAAGACAAAGAAAAACTGGAAAACGTATCCCAATACGTTCTTTCCCTTGGAGGCTACAAGCACGATGCCAGCGCCGCAGCTAAAGGCCAAGAACTTTACGCCAATAGCTGTATTGCATGTCACGGTCCAGACGGAAAAGGAAACCAACTCATTGGAGCAATCAACCTTGCCGACAATATATGGTTATACAGCCCAGATACCGAAGACCCAGAAATTCTTAATAACTTCATTCAACACCAAATCGTGCACCCACATAACAACGTCATGCCGACATGGAAAGACATCTTAGGCGATGACCGTATCAAAGTCGTAGCAGCTTACGTTTACTCCCTAAGCCATGACAGCGATAGCGAAGAAAATAGCGCGGCTACACCAGCACCTACTACGGAACAACCCGCAGTTTCGACAAGCACAAGCGAATCTGCCACGCCAGCTGCTACAACTGAATCTCCAGCACAAACTGGAAGCACAGCAGCTCCTGTACCCGCAGAAAACAGCGCGACTACACCAGCACCCGCTGCAGAACAACCGGCGGTTTCTACAAGTACAAGCGAATCTGCCGCACCAGCTGCCACAACTCAACCCCCAGTACAAACCGGAAGCACGGCAACAGTGGAAAAAATCACACAATGAGACCTGTGCAAAACCCTCCAACTCATCCACGCATTCATTTTTCAACACAAA
>JAUMZX010000034.1 GCA_030527905.1 Cardiobacteriaceae bacterium | reverse complement strand
AAATAAAAGCAAACAAATCTCAAAAATGTAAACAACGCTCCGATTTCCTACATTTTAGAGCATTGTTTTTATATTCATACTAGAGATATCCATACCGCAATAGTTTGAAATATAGAAGGCATAGCGGTGCAGCTATATACTTGTTCCTTATGTTACACAAGAAACATGAACGGAGGTTCCTATGACTTTCCATCACACACCTTTAAATACCGATAATCGCAATAGTCTGCAACAGGCCATTGATGGTGGACGGATGCCCTTTCCATCTCCAGCCATTCCTGATGAATGGTGGCTGGATGGAGATCATCACGCTGCACTATGGGCGACACCGGCAGCAGGGACAACACCGTTAGATTTTCTTTGGCATTATTATTTGAGTATAAATGGTGAATATTACCGCTTTTTGCTACAACCCGAACCCTTACCCTCAGCACATATCACACTGTATAAATTGAAAGAAATGCTCCCATCAGACTGTTACGGCAACCCGCGTGAATCCGTAATAAACACGTTGAAATCGGCATTAATCAGTAAAACAGCAAGTGGAGAACATGAAGCCTTTTTTAATTTCTAGGTAGACAAAATGAAACGGGATATTTTGCTTTTTATTACGCTTACTATTGGAGGAACAGTTCAAGCCGCCAGTCGTTGCGATAATCTTGAACTCGCTGAGCCCGAGAACGACGACAATAGGAATACTCACACCATAATCGTCAATAAAGATGCTTCATTACAGGTAGATATTACGGATTCGTCCAAACCTTATGCGATGGAAAAAAGACAAATGGCACACTTGCCCGTAAAACAGGCAATGACCAAAAACATCGCACCTACTCTGCAGCAAAATACCGAGAAATACGGACATTACGCAGAAAATTCCGTATACAGCACTGCAAAAAATCCCGTTTCAACTTTTAGTATTGATGTTGATACCGGTAGCTATAGCAACATACGTCGTATGCTCTTGCAAGAGCATCGTCTACCACCAGCCGACGCCGTACGTAGCGAAGAAATCATCAATTACTTTGATTACCACTATCCGTTACCAACTGATGGCAAACCTTTTGCCGTACACACACAAACGGTTGACTCACCATGGCAAAATAATGGAAAAATTATTCGCATCGGCATTCAAGCCACAGATACTAAAGCAGATAAACGTCCTGCTGCTAATCTCGTGTTTCTGATTGATACTTCAGGTTCGATGAATGAGGCAAATAAACTACCGCTTGTAAAAAAAACGGTCTGTTATTTTGCTGAAGCGTTACGTCCCGATGACCATATCGCGTTGATCACCTATGCGGGCGATACCCGACTGCCACCTACGGCAGGTAAAGATTTCGAAACCATCATCTATGCCTTAAAACAACTTTCAGCCGAAGGTAGAACTGCGGGGGAGAATGCCATTCGTATGGCTTATGATGCAGCAGAAAAACACTTCAAAATAGATGGTATTAACCGCATACTCCTGGCAACAGATGGTGACTTTAACGTTGGCATCAATGATACTCAAGCACTTAAAAGTCTTGTTGCGGATAAACGTAAAAGTGGTATTTCTCTTACAACATTGGGTTTTGGTAGCGATAACTATAATGATGAACTGATGGAGCAGTTGGCTGATGTTGGTGATGGTAATTACAGCTATATCGACAACGAAGCTGAAGCAAAAAAAGTGTTGGTGCGCCAGCTTACCTCAACACTCACCACCATCGCACAAGACGTGAAAGTTCAGGTAGAATTCAATCCCGTAACGGTCAAAGAATATCGCTTGGTCGGATATGAAAATCGGTTGCTTCAGCATGAAGATTTTAATAATGATCAAGTTGATGCTGGCGATATTGGTGCCGATCATAACATTACTGCACTCTATGAAATCATTCCGCAAGGACAAAATGGTTGGTTAGATACAAGTCATTACCAACAAACCTCTGTTCCACAGGGAAAAACCGACGAATATGGCTGGCTGAAAATTCGTTATAAAAAACCAGAACAGAAAAATAGCATACTGTTAGAGCAGGCAATTCCGGCCGAAAGCATTCCACTAGCCAATGCGGACGAAAATACGCGTTTCGCCATTGCCGTTGCCAGTTATGCACAAGCATTGAGAGGTGGTAAATATAATGGTAAGTATAGTTGGACGGAGATCAGTCGCCTTGCACAGACTGCGAAAGGACATGATCCGTATGGAGAACGCGCGGAATTAATACAATTGTTAGAGACGGCACAGCGACTATCATCAGTACGTTAACGAATCCTGAAAGAACTAGGACTTCTAAACGTGCAAAACGTGATTAACGTCAAAACAACCTACTATTAACCAGAAATAATAGTCGCACGTCTTCTCGTGTATAGGGTCATGATTACGTAGCGCACTTTTTGGTTTTACAAAAGTAAAGCTATTGACCTAATCGCGCATTTCCATCAAATCAGGTACAACCAAAAGATGAAGCTTCACATAAAAATACTATTACCATCGTCCCACACGTGTCCAATTATGACAATACGCTATAATGCTTCTCTTAAGTACATACAGGAATAGCCATGTCAAAAGTTATCATACCCTGCCTACTTGCTCTATCCTTAGCTTTGAGTGGTTGCGGCTTCACCCCTTTCCTTTATAAAACCGATATCATTCAAGGTAACAATTTTACTGATGCTGATATTGCGCGAATACAACCTGGGATGAGCCGTACTGAAGTTGAGCGAATTCTGGGAACACCGCAATTGATTGACACTTTTCATAGTAACCGCGCAAATTATCTCTATCGCTATTTTGCCGGTGATAGCAAACGTACTTATAGTCGCAAACTCGTGATTTATTACACTCCTGACGGTAGCGTTGAACATATCGAAAAACGCGATCTCACCACACAATAGGAATCTCACATGATTGACAGCAAACTATTGCGGCAAGATGCCGCTGCCATTGCCGCACGCTTGCAAACACGCGGTTACATTTTTCCTCTAGAAGAATATCAACGCCTAGAGGAAACTCGCAAAATAGCACAAACGAAAGCCGAGCAATTACAAGCGCAACGGAACAGTCTCTCCACACAAATTGGCCAAGCTAAAAAACAAGGACAAGATACCAGTGACCTTATGGCTCAAGTCAATGCACTGGATACGCAACAAAAGAATAGCGAACAAGAATACAACGTCATCCAACAACAATTAGACAACCTACTTGCCACCATTCCCAATATTCCGGATGACAGTGTGCCTGTTGGCAAAGATGAAAATGAAAATGTTGAAATCCGCCGTTGGGGCGAACCGCGCGTCTTCGACTTCCCACCCAAAGAACATGCTGATCTAGAAAACATTGGATTAGACTTCGATGATGGCGTCAAAATTGCAGGGGCTCGCTTTACTGTACTACGAGGTAGTTTAGCGCGCCTACACCGTGCCATAGCACAGTTTATGCTGGATACTCATACCCGTGAGCACGGTTACAGCGAAATGTACCTTCCTTATCTTGCCAATGCACAAGCCCTCTATGGCGTTGGTCAACTTCCTAAATTTGAAGAAGACCTTTTCAAAACGGAATTTGGTGAACGTCGTTTCTATCTTATCCCCACGGCTGAAGTCAGCCTAACAAATCTCGTCGCGGATAGCGTATTGGATGAAGCGCAATTACCACTTTATTTTACCGCTCATACTCCTTGTTTTCGCTCTGAGGCGGGTTCATATGGTCGCGATGTACGCGGCATGATACGTCAACACCAATTTGATAAAGTAGAAATGGTAAAAATTGTTGCGCCAGAAACCAGTTTTGATGAACTGGAGAAACTCACAGCAAACGCCGAAAGCATTTTACAAAAACTAGGTTTACCTTATCGCGTTGTTCTGCTTTGTACTGGCGATATGGGCTTTTCTTCCACCAAAACTTACGACCTAGAAGTCTGGTTACCGGGACAAGGTAAATACCGCGAAATCAGCTCATGCAGTAACTGCGGTGATTTTCAAGCGCGACGCATGCAAGCGCGCTATCGTCCAAAAGATAGCAAAAAAACGCAGCCGGTTCATACACTGAACGGATCTGGTCTTGCTGTTGGTCGCACACTCGTTGCTATCCTTGAGAACTACCAACATGCCGATGGTAGTATTAGCATTCCAGAAGCGCTTTTGCCCTATATGGGTGGCATTACAGAAATTCGCCCAACGCCTTAACTAAAATCAAACCGAATGGGAGGGGAAACCCTCCTTCTTAGTTAAAGCTGAAAAGGATTACGTCTATATATCTTTTTCAACGGCTATGCCGCATTATTATCAATATCATGTATTTGGTTTCGCTATCGATTAACGACATCACACGAAGTCATACAAAAAATAGACCCTTAAATTAGGTGTATATACCAATTTTTCGTATCCATAATACACCCGATAAGAACAAAACAAGAGGTATGCGAGGTGAGTAGTACTACTTGAAACTACTACTTGATAGATAGCTATCCTTATGAAATACTGATTTAATCTGTCATCTCAACGTTAGATTTAAACAGAAGTATTAAAGCAGCGATTGCACAGAAGTAGTCAGCACTTCTGGAGACAAAAATGTAAGCTGATACATTGCGCTCAAGGATTTACTTTGTGCCTCATCAAGATCTGTTGCCAAAATAATAAAACGCTCAACAGGTATATTTAAACGCTTACGTAAAGCCAAATATTTATCTAGCTCACGCCGATATTCACCACTCTTACATTCAATAATCAATGGTTCCTTACCTGCGGGAAGAAAAACAACATCCAACTCATGTACATCCTCATTTGGAAAATGGATTTTTGCACTACGCGCACAAGAAAAATGATAGTTTTTCTTACGACGACTAGCTTCCGCCAATAATTTTCCTAAAACGTACCATTCCAACCAACCGCCGCTGAAAAAATGACGAATAGACGCTGCCGATTGGAGCTTGAGATGAACGATTTTATCCTGCTTTGTATAGTAATAACCTGAGAAAAGGGTTTGCTCATATAACGCTCGGCAGTGCTTCATCACGGCCTGCCCTTCCTTTTGCGAATATTTTTTCAGATCAATATTAAGGCCACTATGCGTATGGCGATATGCTCATGAAATTTTACCAAGAAGATCTTTCAATAATGGATAATTATCCCCCAGCATGCTCGCCGCTTCATCATAATAACCGCTCATATTGACCGCATTGTAGTCAAATTCAGGGCGAATACCTTTTCGCTTAAACCAATCTGCCAAAGGCTGGTGCTGTGCAGCATTGGCAAGAACATCGCTCTCTGACCAACTTACACCATTTAATATATTTTTTCCTTGTGCCTGCGTACCTACGGATAATTTAGACGAGACTTCTGCCACCTGATTTGCTGAAGCTTCCCTCATTGCCTGTAATTCACGTACAGCGTTGGTATAACGTTTAAGCAAAGCTTCAACAAAATATACCGTATCATACACAACCACTTCTTGCCCGCATTGTTGGCAATGTACAGGTCTGGCATCATTTTGTTTGGCGTATTCGCTAATATGTTTGCAATAATTACAGCGATAAATACCCATAAACATCCTTATCTAAATCTACAAAACTTAAAGCAAATTATAACGAGAAGAATCGCTGACCTGTACTAATTCTTTTTATGCAGTAAAGAAAACCTTCAGTAAAATATCAACAACACAATCAACTCACATATTACCGATGTCTTTTTGCTGCCGACTTGGCAAAATCCTTGCCGCTTTGTTCATCATACCGCCGCTTTCTTATCTTGCTATCGCTTTGTTATTGGGAAACATTAGTCAACAAGGAACTGACGATAGCGATAGTGATATTGCAATTTACCTACTCAGTAACGGCATCCATACGGATCTTGCGCTACCGCTATACAACGATATATTCGATTGGGCAACCATTATTGACCCAAATGATACGGCAGCTGGTCGTGAAAATATCAATTATGTTGCCTTCGGGTGGGGAGATAGAGGATTTTACGTCGAAACCCCACGCTGGTCTGACCTCAAAATCAGCACCGCACTAAAGGCGCTCAGTGGTATTGGCGACAGTGTCATTCATGCCACCTACTATTCTGAACTCTACGTAAGCGCAAATAGCATTCTGATCCACATGAACCGCGACCAGTACCAAAAACTAAGTCAAAGCATCCTATCATCTTTCCAATTAAATCACGGACGCGCTATTCCTATCTTACGTTCTTATGGCAGTCATGATGCTTTCTATGCCGCTCAAGGTAGTTATAGCCTTATAAAAACCTGCAACAGCTGGATAAACCAACGCTTACAAGATGCCGGACTCAAACATGTTATATGGACACCATTTGCTAATAGTCTTGTGCGTCTCTATCGACAACCCTAAACGATATCCCATAAAAATGGGCCGTTAAGATTGCGGATATTTGTTAAATCATTATTATGAAATGAGGTAGATACAGTAGCCTTATAAATAAAAGGCTTATTCTTCAATATAATATTCCACCTACATACATCGTATATCTCATGCTATATTCTTTTTTGTTATATCTATTTTTTATAAGATAAAACAAATTTACATTCTTCAAAATGAATTGATAGACGCAATGCTAAGTTTAAAAATACCCATGACTTGTAAGAATTAATCGTGTTGTTTACACTTTTCCTTTTTGCATGGATGCCCAATTTCGGACATTTTTAGCTATTGTCAAGAATGCCAAAGGCACGACTAAGTCGCATGGTTCTTGATGGTAGCTAAAAATTCCTAAAAAATCATTTATGCAAAAAATAAAAGCAAACAAATCTCAAAAATGTAAACAACGCTCCGATTTCCTACACATCAACCATTTTTAATTCACTAAAACCATAATCCAAGCATTTTTTATCGCTGGTATAGCGCTATTCCTTTCCAACAATACGGTATAAGTTCTCTCATTCAAAAATTAATAATCCATATGGCATCATATTTGCATTAACAATGATTCCATTTTTATTTTTAAGGAGTACAGTATGCCTCAAACCCTATTCCAAGCTAGTGGTTTAAACCCAGAAAATGCAGATAAATTGCGCGATGCCGGTATGAATGTCGCTGGTGTCAAGTGGGTTAACATCAATGTTAACAATAGCAATATCGTGGTCACACATGAAGACAACTTTGATGCATCTGCGTTTACATCAGCGTTACAAGGCGCTGCTAGTGGAGTAACTCTAAGTAACTAGAGACAAATTTAGCGCCATCAAAAGCTAATTACATAACAAAAATGTACTTTCTGTATGATGGCGCGAATAGCTATTTATAGAGAAGATAAAAATTCAAACCTGATAGAAACCGGTTTGAATTTTTTTCATGGAATGAAATATTAATATAGTAGGTTTAACTGAATATTTTATACGCTTACATCCACAACAATATTTTTCCTCTACATATATCTAATATAGAATTCTGATGTTACCTGTGATAGCTAAAAAGCTTTTGGTTCTCAAATCAATTTTTAGTTCTTATAATGAATGGATTCGTTAGAGAAATGATATGGCTAGCCTTTATGCTTTTTCTAACCCTGTTAGCTATACTGTAAAAATTCTTTATGCGTAAAAATAAGCATACATAAATAGCCTTCGCTATTTTAGAACAAGAGTATTTTGCAACATAAGATTCTATTCTGTATAAAAATTACCCTTAACGAATCTCCTACCTAAGATTGTAAAAAACGAATAAGAAAAGATTAAATCATATACGAATAATATTTATATGGTATATCTTCATTATGCATATCCATACCTTTTCTGAGTTTCATCCTTTTCTCGTAGATTTCGTTTTAACATACAATAAATTCCCGAATACTCTAGAATTAATCGCTTTCAAAAACACTTGCATTTCGCATATGTGTTCATAAATTTTCAAATTAAAACACCATCGCAATTTCATATTAGAATACAGCTTTCATATTTTATTCATATTCCTTAGATAAAGTTTTCTACCTATAATAAAACGTTATGCGAAGCAATCCATCAAAATTATTTTTAGTTGATTCTTTATTTATATTAAATTTTTTCTATTCTTAATAACTAAGAAATGATATTTTTTATTCGCATATATGAGATCATCACTATATACTTTGCGCCTATTTTTGGAGGTATGATGCTGTTTACCGTTTGTATTGAGGCTACACAATGAGTGTTCCTGCAGCTAAGGTAGTGCTGCTCGGTATTTGTGGCAATATCGCACTCGCGCTGATTAAGGGCACTGCTGGTATTTTGGGGCATTCCTACGCGCTCATTGCTGATGCTATTGAATCGTCAACAGATGTATTTTCTTCCGTCTTATTATTTATAGGATTACGTTTTGCTGCGCATCCCCCTGATGAAAATCATCCATACGGACATGGGCGTGCAGAATCATTAGCCACGTTTATTACGGTCGCTTTTTTAGTTGCTTCTGCTGGAATTATTGCTTATAAAAGCGTCGTTCATATTATTACGCCACACAAAATTCCAGCGCCATTTACTCTAATTGTGTTATTAGCCGTCGTTATAACCAAGGAAGGGTTATTTCGCTTTTTCCAGCGCAAGAGCGATGAAATTTCCAATTCTGCTTTAGAGGCAGAGGCTTGGCATCATCATAGTGATGCGTTGACATCCATGGCAGCTTTTCTTGGCATTAGCGTTTCGCTTGTGATGGGTAAAGGTTGGGAAAGCGCAGATGATTGGGCTGCTTTAGTCGCTGCTGCTATTATTTTTTATAATGCTTGGCACATTTTCCGGCCAGCACTCGCAGATATTATGGATGAGGACCGGCACGACGCCATCCATGCCACTATTGCTGCACATATTGAAGCGTTACCACAAGACGTCGTTTTGTATGAGAGCTTTGTTCGTAAGGTTGGTAGCCATTATATTGCGGATGTCTGCCTACGCGTGCCCTCAACTTGGTCTATTGCTCAAGGCTGCGCTGTAGCTGAAGCATTACGCATCAGTGTGTTAACAGAAGTTTTACAGATGAGCCGTTTATTTGTTCAGTTGCAATGTAACGACTGCCCTCATGCAGATTGCCTGAAATCAGAAGTATTAATACATTCGCGCGAACAGGATAATCATTAACGAATTATCAATAGCGAGATAGTTCGCTTACTCTAAAATGCCGCTTTTTATATTTCGTGGTACTAAATGTCATGATTAGTAAACAAGAACGAGGCATGTCCATCAAACGTTTTCTTTTCCTGCTGATTTTGCTCTCAGCAGGAATTTATGCCTTTTATTTCTTTCGTCAGCAAGCGGCACAAGATGAACAACCCAAATTTATTACGGCTAAGGTAAGCCGTGGCCATATCGCTCAAACTGTTTTAGCAACGGGCGGATTAGTTGCTAGCAAAGATGTAAAGGTTGGTGCTCAGGTTTCAGGTGAAATTAGTGCGCTATATGTTGAAGTTGGCGATACGGTTAAAGCTGGCGATAAGATTGCCGAGATTAATGCCAGTACGCAACAAAACACTCGCGATAGCGCCGCTGCCGCCCTATCCTCAAGTAAAGCGGCGTTAACCTCTGCGCAGGCTGAATTAAAACAAGCGCAACAGAATTATCAACGCCAAAAAGAAATGGTGAGTAAGGATGCCGCCTCAAAAGAAAGTTTGGAGAGCGCTGTTGCTACCTTGAAAAGCCGTGAAGCTGCTGTAAAACAGGCAGAAGCGAATATTCGCCGTAGTCAATTAGAGCTCGATAATGCGGGTGTTAACCTGGGCTATACAACAGTAACCGCACCAATGGATGGCATTGTGGTTGCTGTTGCTGTCGAGAAAGGGCAAACCGTAAATGCTGTGCAAGAAAGCCCTACCATAGCGACTCTTGCGCAAACAGGCACCATGACGGTCAAGGCAGAAATTGCTGAAGCCGACATCAATATGGTTAAGCCAGGTATGCAAGCATATTTCACGCTTTTAGGAAAAAATTCTGAAAAATTCACTGGGACACTGAAATCTATTGATCCCGCACCAATGACAATATCGGATAACAATTCGACCTCAACGCAAACCGCCGTGTATTACTACGGCAAGATGGATGTTCCAAATCCTAATGGCAAACTGCGTATTGGCATGACGACAAATATCGTGATAAACGTAGCCGAAGTCGATAATGTGCTTCTCATTCCTATGACGGCTTTAAAAGATGATAGTAGTGATGAAAGTGATAATAGTGGTACTGAGAGTAAAGTTGATGTTTTGGTAAATGGCAAACCCGAGACGCGAACCGTAACGCTAGGCCTAGAGGATGGCATACATATTGAGATTAAGAAGGGCTTAAAAGAAGGCGAGGATGTCGTGGTAAGTAGTGGAGATGGGAAAGGAAGCCTACCAGAAGGGCCGGGAGGCCCAGGAGGATTCTAATGACTGAACCTTTACTGCAAGTCCGAAACCTGTATCGACGTTTTCAGAATGGTGAAGATGAAATTGCCGTTTTGAAGAATATTAATCTTGATATTTACGCTGGCGAGATGGTCGCAATTATTGGTCAATCTGGTTCAGGAAAATCAACATTGATGAATATTCTTGGCTGTCTTGACCGTCCTAGCGACGGGGAGTATTTCATTGAAGGACGCAATACTGCATCATTGTCCGTTGATGAACGGGCGCAACTGCGACGTGAACATATTGGTTTTATTTTTCAGCGTTATCATTTACTTGGTGATCTAAAAGCATGGGAAAATGTCGTCATTCCAGCTATCTATTCTGGTACGGCAGCAGAATCACGAGATAAACGCGCCAAAGAATTACTTACGCGTCTTGGTCTCGGCGAACGCACGGAGCACAAGCCTAGTCAACTTTCTGGTGGACAGCAACAGCGGGTATCTATCGCTCGCGCCCTGATGAATGGCGGACAAATTATTTTTGCGGACGAGCCAACCGGTGCGCTTGATAGCCAAAGTAGCGAAGAAGTGATGAAGATTCTTGGTGAACTGCACGCTGAAGGGCATACCGTTATTCTCGTTACCCATGATCATCAAGTTGCCGAACATGCTGACCGTATTATTGAGATTTTGGATGGCGAAATTATCGCTGATAAACAACAGCGACCACGCAATGAATCACCAACCCATATAGAAAAAACAGCCCGTCGTACTCGCTTTGACATGAGTCGCATATCCTCTGCCGTTTCTATGGCATGGCGTGCTATTTTGGGACACAAGTTACGCGCATTTCTTACCATGCTCGGTATTATCATTGGTATTGCTTCCGTTGTCAGTGTTGTTGCGCTCGGACAAGGAGCACAACAGCAAATTCTTGAAGGAATTAGTGATCTTGGTTCCAATACTGTGGAAATTTTTCCCGGCCGTTTTGGGGATCGGCATTCAGCCCGTATTAATACGCTGATTCCTGCTGATGCAGAAATTCTTGCCCAACAGGAATTTGTTGATAGCGCAACGCCTAGCGTGAATGATTCAGCAACCGTACGTTATGCGGATAAAGATTTTTCCGGCGAGATTAATGGAGTAGGCGAGCAATATTTTCAAGTACAGAATATTCCGCTTATTTCTGGACGCTCTTTTAATAAAAAAGATATTAGCGACTATGCCGCTGTAGCCATCCTTGATCAGAGTGGTGCAAAAAATCTTTTTGGTTCGGGAGATACGCTTGGAAAAATCATTCTGCTTGATAATGTTCCCGTACGCATCATTGGTATTGCTGATACGAGCAAACAGAATCGTTTGAATAATAGCAACAATATCAATGTATTCGTGCCATATACCTCTGTAATGAATCGCTTACTCGGCACCAATCAGGTCTCTTCTATTACCCTACGCGTTCATGATGGCATAAACAGCGCCGTTGCCGAAGATGCGATTACCCGTATTCTAACCCGCCGTCATGGCAGCAAAGATTTCACACTATTTAATAGCGACAGCTTACGTAAAGCAATTACACAAACCACTCAAGTCCTAACCCTTCTTATCTCTGCGATTGCTGCCATTGCGCTTGTTGTGGGAGGAATCGGGGTGATGAACATCATGTTGGTTTCCGTTACTGAACGGACACAGGAAATTGGCATACGAATGGCAATTGGCGCGCGACAGGGCGATATTATGATGCAATTTCTGATCGAAGCGCTCATGCTTTGCCTTCTTGGCGGTTGTATTGGCATTACCTTAGCTTTTAGCATCGGTTGGATATTCAACCATAGTACCAATGATTTCAAACTGATTTATTCCACAACTTCAATCATCGCGGCTTTCATCTGTGCCAGCGCTATAGGAATTTTCTTTGGATTCTTACCTGCAAAAAATGCCGCTCGCCTCGATCCTGTTGAAGCACTTAGCCGCGAATAAAGGAAGCCAATATGCCTCGCAAACCCCTATCACTATTCATTCTGACATTATTACTCAGTGCCTGCACAACCCTTCCCACTGGAAATCTACAACAGGATATCAATAGCAGCACGGACATTCCGCAAGAATGGATGTTTCTCCCAACAAAAACGACAACAAACACACACGCACAATGGTGGCGTGACTATGACAATAGTGAGCTTAACCATCTCATAGAAGTGGCACTAACACAAAATCAAAACCTTGCTGCTGCTGGATACGCATGGCAAAAATCACGCCTTGCTGTGGATAATAGTATCCAAAACCAATTACCAAGCTATAGCGGCAGCGTTGCGGCAAATCTGAATCGTAACCTGAATGACGGCAATGCACATACTGGACAAAACTACAGCACCAGTCTCGGACTGAATTACCAAATGGATCTGTGGGGTAAACTTGCATTAAATACTGATAGTGCTCGTTGGGAAAGGGAAGCCAGCGCGGAAGACCTTCTTGCCACCCGCCTTTCCCTCATTGGCGACATCATCAGTCAATATTTGCAAATTGCTTACCTGAATGACCAGCTTGCGCTGAATAGCGCTTACCGTGACAACGCCACCCAAATTATCAATATCACACAAGCCAAACATAACGCTGGCAGTGTTTCTCGCTTGGAAACGCGCGAAGCCGAGCAAAACCTTACTGTTCTGGACACCAATCGCGACAATCTTCTCAACCAACGAAAACAAAGCGAAGTTGCTCTTGCCGTCCTTTTAGGCGGCGCGCCCAAAACATTAGCTATAGAAAATGCCAGCTTAAATCGCATAACATTGCCAAATATAGACAGTGCCATACCCGCGCGACTTCTTGCCCAACGGCCCGACCTACGCGCTGCTCAATATCGGTTACAGCAAAATCTCAACCAAATCTCTATTGCCGAACGCGATTTTTATCCTGATTTTAACCTTGGCGCTAATATTGGTACCAATGCATCTCGCCTATTGGAAATACTGCAAAACCCTGTTGCGGCACTTAGCGCAAACCTTTCCTTACCTTTCTTGGATTACCACAAAAAAGACATTGCGCGGCAAGAAGCAAAAATCAGTTACCAACAAGCCTTATCAAATTTCCGCCAAACCTTATACAAAGCATTTGGTGAAGTACAAAGCGCTATCTATAGTCTTAATGCCGCACAAACTGAATATCAATATCTACAAGAACGCCTTACACAAGCAAAAGATATCGAATCTCTCACCCATACTCGCTATGAAGCAGGAGCGGAAAGCCTGCAAAACTGGCTAGAAAGACAAAATACTAGCCGTAATATTGAAGAAAGCCTGCTAACAAACCGCTATCAACAGCTAAGTCGTAGTCTTGCCTTGCATCTCGCTTTAGGCGGTTCCCTACAAGACAATGATCAAGCACGTCCACAATCTAATTTACAGAAATAGCGCATAGAAACCCGCCAGTTAGCGGATTTTAGAAAAAGACTTAAGCCCGTATGAATACGTCGGAATCTGTTCGATTATTCTGAGACCTGTGCAAAACCCTCCAACTCATCCACTCATTCATTTTTCAACACAAATGAGCCTGTTTTCTACTTATTTTCTTGCATCATCATCCCTGAACCACCCAATATCTGGGCGATTCCCCGC
>JAUMZX010000033.1:11695-14376 GCA_030527905.1 Cardiobacteriaceae bacterium | reverse complement strand
TAAGCAGAAAACAGGCTCATTTGTGTTGAAAAATGAATGAGTGGATGAGATGGAGGGTTTTGCACAGGTCTCGATGTATTGGATAGGCGATGTTCTTGTTGTGATTTTTTATCTGATGCTGTTGCTAGCGTTACATCTATTTGTCCCGATGGTGATTTATCTATGCCATTCGCGACATGTTGTAAGCTGTTTAGCCGTATGATATCTGCGCATAGCCGATTTTCTTTGAGATGTTCAACAAGCACGTCATAACCACCATCTCGAGAGAGAATACAGATATATGCTTGTTTATCCTGTTCGGTAATACGTCCAAGATAGTAGCTGAGATAAAAATCAAGTGCGTTTTTACCCGCTTTTTCCAAACGAACGAAGTGTACATGCATTTCAAAGCGACAAAGCGCTTGACATAGATCAACGGAAATGTTTTTTTTGTTGGTTTTTCCCTAGGAATAGCCAAATGTGCCAATTGTGGGAGTCTAAGTCAGTAAAAGTATCAGCTTCAGGCTGGGTATTTTCGAAGTCGATAAGTAAATGATTCATGCTTTTTTCTGTGCATCATATTCAGATCATATTCAATTCGATTTTTGCACGTAAGCTCATCATTTCCATACCCCACGGCGGATCCCATTCCATGTGTACTTCGCATTCCGTGACGCCATCCACTTTTTCTACTGCTTCTTTTACCCAATCGGGCATAACGCCGGCAACGGGGCATCCTGGCGCTGTTAATGTTAGATGTATATCGGCTTTTCCATTTTTTTTGTCATAAAAAATCGCGTAGATTAAACCAAGCTCATAAATATCTACGGGAATTTCCGGATCATATACACTTTTCAAGGCAAGGATAATATCTTTCTCCGTTGGAGAAAGGCCAGGATCATCAGGATCTTTGTTGAAGGGGATGTTTTCAGGATCCAGCATAGTGTTTTATTCCTATTCGGTTTTAGCCTCTGATTTGCCATGTAACGCGGCATCAAGCGTGTGCCAAGCTAGCGTGGCACATTTGACACGCGATGGGTATTCGCGCACCCCAGCCAATACGGCCAGTTTTCCTACGCTATCAGGGATAGGGTCATGACTGGTCGCAATGTGATGAAAGTCATGATACAGCTTGGCAAATTCTTCGATTGTTTTACCGCGAACCAAATCGCTCATTAAGGATGCACTCGCCTTGGATATGGCGCAGCCATCGCCGACAAAGCTTACTTCGACCAGACAATCACCATCCATGCGGACAAATATTTTAAGGTTATCGCCACATAGAGGGTTATGTCCTGTTGCACTGTGATCACAAGGATCAAGTGCGTGAAAATGTCGCGGATGTTTGCTATGGTCAAGAATAACTTCTTGATAGAGATTTTGCAGCGGGTTCATGCGAATAATTCCTGTGTGGCCTGTATGCCGTCCAATAAGCGGGCGATATCATTTTCATCATTATAAGCGGCAAAAGAGGCTCGAATAGTTGCAGGTACGCCAAAACGACGCATCACAGGTTCGGCACAATGCTGCCCTACTCGCACCGCAATACCATACTGATCCAGAATCGTGCCAGCATCATGCGGATGAATGCCATCCAAAACAAATGAAATAACCGCCGCTTTATGCGCCGCGTTACCAATAATGCGTACGCCAGAACGTGCGCGTAATGCGGCTTCGGTGGCTAGCCGCAGTTTTTCTTCGTGCGCACCAAGTGTGGCAATGCCTTTGTCAGTTATCCAATCTAACGCCGCACCTAAGCCTATTACTTCCACGATAGGAGGCGTTCCCGCTTCAAATTTCATGGGAGGAGCCGCATATAAAGTACGCTCAAAGCTCACACTAAGAATCATATCGCCCCCTGTTTGATAAGGCGGCATTTGATCCAATAGGTCATAACGTCCGTATAACACGCCAATGCCCGTCGGACCATAAAGTTTATGACCAGAAAAAACGAAAAAGTCGCAGTCCAGCGCCTGTACATCCACCGGCATATGGGCAACAGCTTGTGCACCATCTACAATCGTATAGATATTTCGTACTTTTGCCTGTGCAATGAGCGGCTCAAGATCGTTAATCGTACCGAGCGCATTAGAGACGAGCGTCGCAGAGAAGATTTTTACCCCATCCAGTAAGGTCGCGAAATCATCAATCACCAATTCACCATGATCATTGATAGGTACAACGACCAACTCCGCACCGAAACGCTGACAAGCGCGCTGCCACGGAACAATATTGGCGTGATGTTCCAGTGCCGTAATCATAACTTTGTCGCCAGCTTTGAGTAAGAGTTCACCAAGCGAGCTGGCCAGTAGATTTAGCGCTTCGGTGGTTCCTTTGGTAAAAATAATTTCTTCTGGGCGCGCCGCATGCAGAAAACGGGCCGTTTGTGCCCGTACAGCATCATAGCGAGCGCTCAACTGCTGCGAAAGATAATGTACACCGCGATGAATATTACTATAGCCACGCCAATAACAATCATTCATCGCTTCAATAACCACCTGAGGTTTCTGCGTACTTGCCGCATTATCAAGATAGACGAGAGGTTTTCCATTAACCGGATGGGCAAAAAGAGGAAATTCTGCCTTCACGCCGCATCTTCCTCGCCGAGCCATACATGACGAATCGTATCATGCATAGCTTCGACTATCGCTTTATGCTCTACGACCACAGCTTCATGCAAAAAGCTGAGAATGAGCATTTTG
>JAUMZX010000033.1:0-11685 GCA_030527905.1 Cardiobacteriaceae bacterium | reverse complement strand
ATTAGCTAAACTAATGCCACGTGATTGTAAGTAAAACAGCGCTTCGGCATCGATTTTTCCCGTCGTCGAACCATGAGCACATTGCACATCATCAGCATAAATTTCCAAACGCGGCACACTGTGTGAACGTGCTTCATCTGAAAGCAGAATATAGCGGCTATCCTGACGCGCATCTGTTTGTTGTGCGCCATGAGCGACATAAATCATGCCATCGAAAATGCCTAACGTCTGATCCGCAAGTGCACCGCGCACAATTTGATGACTTTCGCCACCTTCCACCAGATGCCGTACATTGACATGAATATCGCCAACTTCCTCACCTTGTAAAAGCTGGACACCGCCGAAAGCAAAATGCGTTTCGCTACCTTCTATCAAAGCGGTGATATCCAAACGAATAAGAGCGCCATTACTCTGTAATGCATTCAGTCGTACACGGCTACCCTGTGCCTGCCGTACCAAAACCTGTGCTACTTGAGCACTGCCACGGCTACCATTGAAGCACAACGCCACATCAACTTCAGTATTTTCGGCTGCCTCTATAGTCAATACGGGCAACTGCGCGCCTTCTTGCGTCACGTTAAAATCCAACCAAAAGGCCGATTTACTTTGTTCCTCTGCGCGAATGTGCACACGCGAACACTGTAAGCGACGCGCGAACATATCAATATTGATAGCATTCAACTCAGCAACTTCAGCCCCAGCCGGAACATTCAACAATAAAGCATCCGCAAGAAAGGCGAGATTTAATGCCGTAAAAGGCGCATCTTTTAACGACAATAGTGCTTGATCGGCATCATCACTACCAAAATTTTCTGTAACCGAATCATCCAGACTGAATTGATAATCTGCCGCTTCAAAACGACGCGCTGGTGTACGCAATGCATCTAAAGGCGTCCAACGCCACACCTCATTGCGGCGCAAATCACCATAATGCTGCCAATACGCCAGCGCTTGTGCCTGCTTATCGTCACGTGGGGATACAGATAAATCGGGAAAAAACATTGTCATTATGCACTCCGCGCCGCGCCAGCTTCTTCGCCACGAAAATCCGCATAACCTTTCTCTTCTAACTGTAACGCCAGTGTCTTATCGCCGCTTTCCACAATCTCGCCGTTCACTAACACATGCACAAAATCCGGCACAATATGTTCCAGCAACCGCTGATAGTGTGTAATCACCATAAATGAACGCTTCTGATCGCGCAAGGCATTCACACCTTCCGAGACCACACGTAACGCATCAATATCCAAACCAGAATCCGTTTCATCTAATACGGCAAGACGCGGTTCCAAAACAGCCATCTGCATAATTTCATTACGCTTCTTCTCACCACCGGAAAAACCAACATTAACCGCACGCGACAAAAAGCTCTCGTGCATCTTTACGCTCTTCATCCGTGTCTGCAATAAATCGTAAAACTCCATGGCATCCATCTCGCTTTTGTCTTCATAGGCACGTTTAGCATTGATAGCGGCCTTGAGAAAATACATATTGCTCACTCCGGGAATTTCCACAGGATATTGAAAGGCCAAAAATAGTCCAGCACAAGCGCGTTCATCGGGATCCATCTCCAACAAATCCCGCCCGTCATAAACAATGCTACCTTGCGTCACGACATATCCTTCACGTCCAGCAATCACGTTGGCCAAAGTAGATTTTCCCGAACCGTTTGGCCCCATAATGGCATGCACTTCGCCCGCGCCGATCTTCAGGTTGACGCCGTTGAGGATCTTCTTGCCGTCCTCGGTTTCCACATGCAAATTGTCAATTTCTAACATAGTTTTACCTTTATCTATCAATCACAATGGCGGACGGCGGTTACACCTGCCACACAACCCGCACAATCAACGAACCAAAAGGGAACAGAGCAACGACCAACGGCAGCCCCAGTCCGCACACAAACGGCAGCCAGCGCCGCACCACCTTGCCCTGCACAAACAGCGCAGCCACCCAACCGCTGACAACGCCCATGTACGCCATCAGCCACAACCCGCCTTGGGCGTGAACCAAGAGGATGAACAGAACCTGTAGCACGGCGGCGCCCAGCATCATACCGCTCAAAAAATACACCTGTGGTCGCAGGCACAACGACACCACAAGCAGCACAAACAGCACGGCGGCAGCATAGGGCAACAGCAGCGAACCGTCCTCCGGCACGCCGAAGCAGAGTAGCAGGAGCGGCGGCAGGCAGAGCAAGAAAGCGAGGATGCCGTCAATTATGCGGGACGTTGTCATGGCCTGTTCTCCCGTATTACGTCAACAAATCCTTCGTGCACGCCCGCATGACCGCCTTACCCGACGCTGCCTTCCAGTTTCAACTCAATCAAACGCTGCGCTTCTACGGCAAATTCCATCGGCAATTCTTGGAAAATCTCTTTACAAAAACCATTCACAATCAAACTCACCGCATCTTCTTCCGACAGGCCGCGTTGCATACAATAAAAAATCTGGTCTTCACCGATTTTCGCGGTTGTTGCTTCGTGTTCCACCTGAGCACTCGGGTTTTGAACCATCAAATACGGAAACGTATGCGCACCGCAGTCACTCCCAATCAACAGCGAATCGCATTGCGAGAAATTACGGGCATCTTGTGCCTTAGGCAGAATCTTCACCAAGCCACGATAAGCATTCTGTGCATACCCCAAAGAAATCCCCTTGGAAATAATCGTTGAACGGGTATTCTTGCCGATATGAATCATTTTCGAACCAGAATCGATCTGCTGATAATCGCGTGCCAAAGCCACAGAATAAAATTCACCCACCGATTCGTCCCCTTTCAGGACACAACTTGGATATTTCCAAGTAATAGCAGAACCCGTTTCCACCTGCGTCCAAGAAATCTTACTGCGCGCACCATCACAAAGACCACGTTTCGTCACAAAATTATAAATACCACCGCGCCCTTCCTTATCCCCCGGATACCAGTTCTGCACCGTGGAATACTTCACTTCGCCATCTTCATGCGCAAAAATTTCTACCACCGCAGCATGCAGCTGGTTTTCATCCCGCTTAGGTGCCGTACATCCTTCCAAATAGGAAACATAAGCCCCTTTATCGGCAATAATCAAAGTACGCTCAAATTGACCTGTATTGGCCGCATTAATACGGAAATAGGTAGAAAGTTCCATCGGACAACGCACCCCGGGCGGAACATAACAAAACGAACCGTCCGTAAAGACAGCAGCATTTAGCGCACTGAAATAATTGTCATCCATACGTACGACAGAACCCAAATACTTACGCACCAATTCAGGATGTTCACGCACCGCTTCTGAGAAAGAACAAAAAATAATGCCTTCTTTAGCCAAACGATCCTTAAAACTGGTCGCAACCGAAACGGAATCAAAAACTGCATCAACCGCCACCCCTGCCAACATTTCCCGCTCTTGCAAAGGAATACCAAGCTTTTCATAAGTCCGCAATAACTCAGGGTCAACCTCATCCAAAGATTTAGGACCGTCTGCATTGGTTTTAGGCGCGGAATAATAAGAAATCGCCTGATAATCCACTGGCTCAATTTTGAGATGCCCCCAATCTGGTTGCTCTAGGGTTAACCAATGTCGGTAGGCCTCAAGACGAAAGGTTAATAACCAATCAGGTTCACCTTTCATACGAGAAATATGCTGAATCACGGATTCATCTAATCCGGGAGGCAGGGTTTCCTGTTCAATAACCGTTTCAAACCCATATTGATACTCAGTCTCAGCAATTTTTTTCAGTTCTTCGTTACTCATGATGCCTTAATCAACTTTCTGTTCTTATGAAAAATTACGTTATGTTCTTCATGTTCATGCCGCTCAAACGATTGCATATCAGCTAATGTTTTAGCAGCAAGCATGGCACGAATCTCATTATTTAATTTCAGCCAAAACGGGCTGAGCTGACAGTGTTCTGCCAATACACAGCTCGTATCCCCACTTGCGCATTCCACTAATTCAGGAGCGCCTTCCATTGCTTCTACTACTTCTAGCGCAGTAATGCTTTCCGCTTCACGTGCCAACTGATATCCACCATACGCACCGCGAATAGATTCAAGAATACCTTGTTGAGTGAGACGTTTTAAAACTTTACCAGACATAGGTACAGCAATACGCGCTTCCCGCGCCAAGTAAGCTGTATTCTTCGCAACACCATCGGTTGCTAATACTGCCCCCAACAAAAGGAAGGCGTATTCACTTTCTTTCGTTATACGCAGCATGATTCCCCCAATCAGAACACCTTAGGTACTTTATATTCTTTGCAGAAAAGTCGCAAGGCTAAATACAGAAAAATTTAATTTAAAAGCGAATTTGTTTTAACAAACTTAACAAGTGAGTAGCATTATCATCACCCCGATAGCGTAGCCGCTCATAGCTATCTGCTGCAGCCAATAAGTATTGACGCTGTTTCATGTCCGTTTTTTCCGCAATACGACGAAAGAATAGCGCGACAGATTCTGATGTTGCTTTGCTGTATCCATGTTTTTCTAACATAAGCAATTTACGTCGTAAAAGACGCGCCACCGCATCTTCATCGCTACGCGGCCTCCGCGTCCACAACCAATACACTAAGCTTCCCCCCGTAAGCAACAGTAATATCAATATGATAACTAACGGCACGGCACCATATTTTTGCAATCCCAAGATTTTTAATAAGGCTTGCTGTTGATCCTGATCCAAATCAATCACCCAATCCTGCCAGAAAGCTTGCGTTGCATCCATCGCGTTGCGCAACCATGCTATCGCAGCTATGTTCTCGGCAATCCTTGAGATAAAAGCGCGATTATCTTCTCCTGCGGTTAAAGTTTGTTGAGAAAGGCGTCCTTGTTGGATACGATCGGGGGCTACGGCTGCAGTCGGGTCAAATCTTACCCAGCCTTCTCCTGCTATCCATAGTTCCGCCCAAGCATGTGCCGATTCTTCACGTACAATCCAATCACCCGTAAACGGGTTCATTTCGCCGCCCTGATAACCAATCACCACACGCGCGGGAATGCCGACGCTTCGTGCCGCTAACACCATGGCATTACTATAATGTTCACAAAACCCTATCCGATCTCGGAACAAAAAGATTTCCGGATCTCCTGCGCCAGGTGGTGGTTCAAGCGAATAATAAAATTCTTCGTTATGTAGATAATTGAGAAAAGCTTCCGCAAAAGCACGCGCATTATTACCGTTCTCGCGAAACAAGCGCTGTGCCAATCCTTGCGTTTTCGGTATAAATAGACTCTCCGGTAATTGCAATCCATCTTGCTGATCGCGCCGCGTTAGTCGCAATGACAGCTGATAATCCAATGCTGATGTTAAATTAAAACGGTTTGCGGTAACCCCATGTGGCGTTTTCGGTATCGGCATTTGATAACTCCAGCCAACAATTAAGCTTTCATCTGCATGCTGCACTAATGGCAAATCCAGCGCTGTCAGCCATTTCAGCGTCGATTTTACAGGTGTCAATTCATAATGCACCACGCTCTCGCGTTTATAATCAAACGGGTGCGGTTTTACATATTGCTCACCTTCACGTTGCGACCAGCGTTTACCATCGAAATGCCACAATATTGGACCGCGCCAATAGAGCTTATTGGCGGCGGGTATCTTTCCATCTGCAAATTTCACCCGAAACGCAATTTCATTTGATTGTGCGAGAGAGGATAAATCCCCCATCTGCATATCATCGGGCAAACCCGTAACCGCGCCTTCCTTCTGTTGTGTAATCCTCCATAACGGCTGCACTCGTGGAAAGAGAAAAAACATGGCCGCAGCAAAAGGCAGCGCAATAGCAAACAAACGGACTAAATCGCGCCAGCGGGCAAATTGCAGACGTTGCCGCCCTAACTGTTCAAAGCGCAACAGTCCATGCGTACTAATGCCTAAAGCGAAAAGTAGATAGAAAAAAATCAGAATAGACTGTGAATACATCAAAAACGCCAGCATCAGCAGAATCTGTAAGAGAAATAGAACGTGCACATCACGACGATTACGCGCTTCTAATAACTTACAAACACTCATGACGACCAGCAATGCAACAAACGATAGGGTGACGCCTGACACTGGCAGATAGGTATAAAGCGCAACCGTACCTAAAACCATCAGGGCAATCGCGCCCCAAAGTGCAAGTTGTTCGTTATGACGCGTGATAGCAAAAAATTTCAGCGCGATCGCACAACCAAGCAATACACCTAACACGGAAGGTAAAAAGAAAAATAACGGTAGCGCGACCAACGCAAAAGTTGCACTGATGCGGCGCCATTCGCGCGCGCTCAAGCGGTCTTGATAAGCAGCGGCACTCAGCCAACGAATCATGCTCCACCACCAAAAAGCGCTAACGCGCGTAAACAGGCTTCGCGGTGTTCTCGCCCACGGGAAAAATCAAAATATACATTGGGCAAACGTAACGCGTACGACAATTCCTGCGCTTCTGCTTCGACAATCCATTTGGCCAACTGCGACAAGCGCTGTTCTGTTCCGCCATGCGCCACAGCGAAATCAAGCAACAAACGCGGTGCACCTTCGCCGGCAAACTGTTTCAGCATCATCTCTCCACGCCCCTGTCTTTTCCAAGCAACGCGTGATAACGGCTCACCCAATATATAAGGACGCAAACCGGATAATTCATCATCCCCATATTTCATACCTAATACCTTCCCCGTCTCTTCCGTAATCTGCCATGGTAATGGTTGCTCACCCACCGGACGCGGATAAACCAACACGCGCGCCTCCAACCATGACCAAGTCCATGTCACGAAAGCCCCCAACGGATGCGTACAATAAATCTCAATCGGCGCCATCTGATGCCAACCGCGCTGCCACGTAGGTTCTCGCATCACAACCTGAACTGTCGCGCCGGCGAGCGCATCATCATTCGTCACCGCATTCCATTCATTCCGCACATGCAGCACACCCCGCATCCGTCCCTCATGCTCGACAATCTGTACCACAAACGATGCCTCATCACCCGCCCAAACGGGAGCGCCTGCCTGCGCTTGTAGCGACATGCCAGCCAGCTGCCCTGCGGTAATCGTACCGCCCAACAAAAACACCGAAAACGCCAGAAAGGTCAAGGCATAACCCAAATTCAGTTGGTGATTCGCCGACCAGATAAACATTACAGCCAACACAGCAAAAAACGCCCAACCAAAACGGGTTGGTACGACAGGCATACGCAAAGCAGAAGGCAGATCCCGCTGACTAACTGGTTTTCGCTGCCGCTTCTGCCAGCGTAGACGCAAACGTTCCTCAATCCGCATCACAGTGGCACGGCAACCTGACCCAGCATCCGCGCCAATGCAGCTTGATGCCCTGCATGATCGGCATGCACAGAACGCAAACGATGCCAAGCAACGGCCGGAAACACCTTCTGCACAAATTCGGGCAACACAGCCGATTCATCGCTCATCAACGCATACGCCTGAGCAGCACGCACTAACGCCAATCCGGCGCGCGTCGAAAGACCATGGACAAAATCACCGCTCTCACGCGTATGCGCCAATAATTTCTGCACATACTGCGCAATGGACTCCGAAACATGCACGCGAGAAACCGCCGTTTGCAACGCCAATACATCATCACGTGATAACTGCGGCTTGGCTACAGCCAACATCTCGCTTCGCGACGTACCGCGTAGAATCTCCACCTCACGTGCCGCTGCTGGATAGCCAAGAGATAACCGCATCAAAAAGCGATCCACCTGCGATTCTGGCAACGCAAACGTTCCAATCTGTTCCAAAGGATTTTGCGTGGCGATCACAAAAAAAGGCGTAGGCAAGGCATGCGTATGATGATCCACCGACACTTGCTGCTCCTCCATTGCTTCCAATAATGCCGACTGACTTTTAGGCGAGGCGCGATTAATCTCATCCGCCAATAACAATTGCGTAAAAATAGGCCCTTGATGAAACTGTAACGCCTGCGTTTCTGCCGCCAACGTTGAAAAACCTACCACATCGGCAGGAAGCAAATCCGAAGTAAACTGAATGCGTCGGAAATCCAAACCTAACGTTACTGAAAACGCTTTTGCCAAAGTTGTTTTACCCGCTCCGGGCAAGTCTTCCAGCAACAAATGTCCGCGCGCAAGCAAACACACAACAGAGAGGGAAATCACATCATTTTTACCCACAACAATCGTCGCAAGTTGCGCTAACGCCTGATGCAACTTATGACGCAAGTCAGCAGGCAAAATGGGCTGTTTCATACATACTCCTTAACCGAACATCCATTGAAAAACACGGCAGAAAAACTAGCAAGAAACATACCCAAAACAGCAAACTTCTTCAAACACGGCAGTTACCGCATCGCCTGCAGCATGCCAATCGCCCATACAGTAAGACTTCGTTAAAACGCCACTTCTACATTACACCATGATTACGCGCATCCGTGCGCATCATCCCCAAAGACACACCGTATAACCTCTCTTTTTCAGCACGCACCCAAAATTGAATAAAAAACCATTAAAAACAGAAAACAAGCATACTTTCTTACCTATCCAGCAAGAAAAGAAATGCAAACTCCTAAAAAAAGTTTATTATCACAAGGCTTTCACCAACAACATGAGGAGAACCAACATGATGCCTATCGACCCCAGCCAAGAACCATTGCGTCAACGTATCCGGTTGCTGGGAACCCTGCTCGGCAAAGTCATCGAACGGCAGGCAGGTAGCGAGACCCTGCAAACCATCGAATACCTGCGCCAAGGATTCATTGAAGAGCGCACCAATCCCGATCCTGAACGACGCGCAGCATTGATGAAGACCATTGCAGCGCTAGATAACCACCTTTTAAAAAACGTCATTCGTGGCTTTAGCCTCTACTTCGCGCTGGCCAACCTTGCAGAAGAGGACCTGCTACGTCAAGAAAGAGCCATTCTGCGCGAACAGGGCGGCTTATTATGGGAAGGTTCTTTCCGCGATACCTTACAGCAATGTCGCGACAACGATATCAGCCCTGAACAAGTAGCCGAACTTATCGCTCACCTCCGCTTTATCCCTGTATTCACCGCGCACCCTACGGAAGCGCGCCGTCGCACCACCATGAGTGTCCTACAAAATATCTACCGTTACTGCGACACTCTCGACCAAGCAGGCGAAGGCAGCCCCGCTTGGGAAAAAGCGCTTAACGACACACAAGAACTCATTGCGCTCCTTTGGTCATCAGATGAAGTCCGCACACGCAAAACATTGGTATATGACGAAATCAACAATGGTCTGCACTATTTCAATGTCAGCCTCTTTCAGGCTATCCCGCAGACCTACCGTAACTTCCGAGCGGCAATTAATGACATCTACCCTGAATTGGAAAATATGGTATTACCCGCCTTTCTTCGCTTCGGTTCATGGATTGGTGGCGACCGCGACGGCAATCCGTTCGTGACCCACGAAACGACCGAACAAGCCGTACTCATGCATGCAGATAACGTTCTGCGCTATTACAGCAAACAACTCAAACAACTGCGCCAACATCTATTGCATTGCGCCAGCATCGTACCTATCGACCCTGCTATTAACGCCCGCATCGAACAATATGCCGAACTTGGCGCCACCGTTTTTGGCTACAACCCAGAAGATTACAGCAACGAACCATATCGTCGCCTTCTGGTACTCATGCGCGCCAAAATTAAACATACCAACCGCTATATCAAAAGCCTCGGAAAAGATAAAAGCGCGGCCAAACACGCGTATCACAACCCGCAAGAATTTTTGGATGACCTCATCCTCATCAGAAACGCGCTGAAACAACATGATCGGGTACAAGCACGCGGCGACATACAAGACCTCATTCGCCTCGTACGCAGCTGCGGTTTCCACATGGCTTCACTTGATATCCGCCAAGAATCGGTCTATCACAGCAACGTCGTGGCAGACATCTTTGCGCACGCCCCTAACTTACCGGACTACCATAGCTTGGAAGAAGCAGAGCGTCTGGCCATTTTAAGCAAACTGATCGCAACCCCAGGCGCACCACTACTTTACGAAGATAACCTCTCTGCCGAAACCCGCGAACAACTGGCGCTCATGCGAACCATCGCGCGCTTACGCGACCTTGTCGGTCCGCGCACCTTTGGTAGCTACATCATCTCCATGACCAATCGTGCCAGCCAAGTACTAGAAATCCTTTTTCTCATGCGTTTCGCTGGTCTTTCCAGACAAGATGCCGATGGCAGTCCTTACGCTGCCCTACCGATTGCCCCGCTCTTTGAAACCATTGAAGACCTGAAGAACATCGACGCCATCCTTCCTGCGCTTCTTGACAACCCTACCTACCGTGCGCTCCTCAACAATCAGGAAAACACACAAGAAATCATGCTGGGCTACTCCGACAGCAGCAAAGATGGAGGTATTCTCACCAGCGCTTGGCAACTCTACCGCGCCCAACAAAACATCCTCAGCATTGCCCGTCGCTACGGTATCAAAACCCGTCTCTTCCATGGCCGTGGTGGATCGGTCAGTCGTGGCGGCGGATCAACCCACCATGCGATTGCCGCGCAACCACCCGGCACCTTACAAGGCGAAATCAAATTCACCGAGCAAGGCGAAGTGCTTTACGCCAAATACGCCAACCCAGAAACCGCCGTGTACGAACTGACGATGGGCATCACAGGCGCACTCAAAGCCAGTAGCACACGCTTTTCCAAAAGTCCAACAAACCTGCCGCAATACGAAAAAATGGCAGAGCGTCTTGCAGATGCTTGTGAAGCCAGCTATCGCGGACTGACCGACGACACAGAAGGCCTTTACACCTTCTTTGCCGATGCCACCCCTGTGCGGGAAATCAGCCTACTTAACATTGGCTCACGTCCAGCGCATCGCCGCAAAGGTGCACCAACCAAACAAACCATTCGCGCCATACCGTGGGTATTCGGCTGGTCACTTGCCCGCTTCATGTTACCCGCGTGGTATGGTGTAGGCAGTGCGCTCGCCTCTATCCGTCCTGAAGACAGCGCACTCATTGACGACATGCTAAAAGAATGGCCCTTCTTTGCAGCCTTTATCAGTAACATCGAAATGGCTTTTGCCAAAACGGAACTTTCCACGGCTGAAAGCTACAGCCACCTCTGCGCAGATGAACCCTTGCGGCAAACCGTTATGCAAGCAATTGGCAGCGAATACATCCGCACACTCACTGGACTCAACACCATTCTGAAGCAGGAACACCTACTGGCACACCAAACGCGTTTGGCTGATTCACTCCGTTGGCGTGATCCCTACCTTGATCCTATCAACTACATTCAGATAGAACTCCTACGTCGTAGCCGCGCCAAAAACGGAGAAGACACGGCTATCAATGATCCGCTCATCCGTTCCATCAATGCCTTGGCAGCAGGATTACGCAACACCGGCTAAAAAGGTCTACCACACAAAAAAGAGGAGCGGCACTAGCCGCTCCTTTTACCTTTATAAATACATCAAGACGGTATTTCTATTGCAACTATTTTTAAACCAGCATTAGATAAGTGTGGGTGTATAAGATTGGGTAAATACAACTGAATAAATTACTATTAAATATCCGCTCAATTTTTTAATACGTTGCGGAGAAGCAAAATTTTGCAACTATGTCCAGGTGAAGAACGAACGAGATTTCGTAGATGAATGGCTCAAATATAAATATGCAGTTGTTCATAAAACTTTATCTATACAAGAATGCAAAGATAATGATGGATTGAGACCTGTGCAAAAACCTCCAACTCATCCACTCATTCATTTTTCAACACAAA
>JAUMZX010000032.1 GCA_030527905.1 Cardiobacteriaceae bacterium | reverse complement strand
CATCTGAAAGCCATCTGTGTGAACCTGCTCAAAGAGGGGAACAGGATAGAGATGGCTTTTCCTGTCTAAAAGGTGGGGAATCGCCCAGATATTGGGTGGTTCAGGGATGATGATGCAAGAAAATAAGCAGAAAACAGGCTCATTTGTGTTGAAAAATGAATGCGTGGATGAGATGGAGGATTTTGCACAGGTCTCAAACTATAGACAGACGAGCATGTCATGATTGTGATGTAAAGACGCCTATCAAGCAGGAATTAGAGGACGCTTCACATGCGTCAACCTAGGAACAAGTAAATCAGGGAAAGACAAAGCTGGTTCGTATCGTCGATTAAACCGTATGAGTTAGACATTACGGTCGAAATTCAGTGTGCGTAGGTAGCGTGTTTTGTCTCCATATAGATAGAGAAAGCCCGTTCATGCGGCTGCACGGCGGGCTTTTGTAACCTCTCGTCAGGTTGATAAGTTAGCTTTTATGCTGCCTTATCAAACTTCTGTAAATACAAGATGTTTGTTGAGATTACAGTTTTGCGCGTAGTAACGCTTCCAGCTTTTCTTGATCAACGGCAAATTTACGAATGCCTTCGGCCAGTTTGTCGACCGCCATGGCGTCAGCATTGTGTTGCCAGAGAAATTCAGCTTCTGTTAGTGGTGCTGGTTTTGTTTGACTGGCTCCGCCGTCATTTAGTTTACGCGGTAACGGTGCATCGCTTGCCTGTAGTTCTGCCAGCAATGCCGGGGCAATGGTCAGGCGGTCACAACCAGCCAGTTCGGTAATTTCTCCGATGTTACGGAAGCTTGCGCCCATGACGATAGTCGAATAGCCGTGCGTTTTGTAGTAATGGTAGATTTGCGTGACGGAAACAACGCCCGGATCTTCGGCTGGTGCATATTCGCTTTTCTCACCGTGTGCTTTGTACCAGTCAAGAATACGACCAACAAAAGGCGAGATGAGATAGACGCCCGCTTCAGCGCAAGCGCGCGCTTGTGCTTGCGAGAACAGTAGGGTGAGGTTGCAGTTAATACCTTCTTTTTCTAGGATTTCAGCAGCCCGAATGCCTTGCCAAGTTGAGGCGATTTTGATGAGAATGCGATCATTCTGAATGCCAGCCGCGTTGTAAAGTTTGATTAGCTTGCGGGCTTTGGCAATGGTTGCATCGCGATCATAGGAATAACGAGCATCTACTTCAGTGGAGATACGACCCGGAACAATCTTTAGGATTTCTAGACCAATATTAACGGCAAGTTTATCTTGCGCATCAATAAGTTGCCGTTCTGGATTATTGTTTTGCGCGCGCGCCCATTGAATCGCTTCATCAATTAACGGTGCGTATTGCGGTAAAGCAGCCGCACTCAGGATAAGCGAAGGATTGGTGGTCGCATCTTGTGGCTGGTATTTTTCAATAGCGCTGATGTCACCGGTATCAGCTACAACCGCAGTCATTTGTTTTAAGGCATCAAGTTGGTTCATAAGTAAGGTCTCCTTATTGTCCGTAATAGGCATTCTTACCATGCTTGCGCAGATAGTGTTTGTCAAGCAATTCTTGTTGCATTTCTGGGATGCGCGGATTGAGCTGGTAAGTAAAGAGGTTCATGTAAGCGATTTCTTCGAGAACCACGGCGTTATGTACGGCATTATGCGCGTCTTTACCCCATGCGAAAGGTCCATGTGAGTGTACGAGCACTGCTGGAACGTCTTGCGGGTCAATACCACGTGTTTTAAAGGTTTCGATGATGACCGTACCCGTTTCTTTTTCATATTCGCCCTGAATTTCCGCTGGTGTCATACGGCGGGTTGCGGGAATGGCGCCGTAAAAGTAGTCGCCATGGGTTGTGCCTAGTGCAGGCAAATCGCAACCTGCTTGCGACCAGATAGTAGCGTGGCGTGAGTGGGTATGGACGATACCACCGATGCCAGGAAATGCGCGATAGAGTTCAAGATGAGTGGGCGTATCAGAGGAAGGTTTTTTACTGCCTTCCACAACTTTACCACTGCGTAGGTCAACAACGACCATATCGTCGGCTGTCATGACGTCATACTCAACCCCCGAAGGTTTGATGACGATAACGCCCTTTTCACGATCAACCGCACTGACGTTACCCCACGTGAAAGTAACGAGTCCATATTTAGGAAGATCAAGATTGGCTTTGAGAACATCTTCTTTTAGTTGTTCTAACATGGAAAATCTCCTTGTTGCATTTGTGCCTCAATCCAACGGCGAGCGTGAATAATTTCGCTCACGGGTTCTGCGGCTTTTTCTGTCCACATTTCAATCAAAAAAGCGCCGCGGTAGTTCAGGCGTTTGAGTATTTGAAAGACTTTGACGAAGTCCACACAGCCGTCACCAAAGGGAACGTCACGGAACTGCCCTTTGCTGATAGCGGTGACAGGATAAGTATCTTTGAGATGAATGGCTGCGATACGGTTGATACCGAGAGAAAATTCTTTTTCAACATCATTACCCCAAGCGCTGAGATTACCCACGTCAGGATAGACAGTAAACCACGGCGAGGCTACAGCCTCATCCAACGCTTTCCAACGGCTGATGCTACTCATGTATTCGGTATCCATGATTTCCACTGCGAGCATGACGCCGTTACTGGCCGCTAACGTGGTTGCCCACTGCATGCCTTCGATGAAACGCGCATGGGTTCCTTCGTCTTGTTGTTCATAATAGACGTCATAACCCGCCAGTTGAATAGTGCGAATACCGCAATCTACGGCTAACCGAATGGCCTTTTCCATCAAGGTATGCGCTTCTTGTCGAATCGCCGGATCGTGGCTACCAAACGGATAACGGCGATGACCAGAAAGACACATGGAAGGCACTGTAATACCTGTATCTAGGCAGGCACGTACCAGATCAAGTCGCTCTTGCTTGCTCCAATTAAGGCGAGCAAGCCGTTCATCGCTTTCATCTACGGAGATTTCAACAAAATCATAGTCGCAGGCTTTGGCTAACGCCAAACGCTCCGCCCAAGAAAGATGCTTGGGCAGGGCTTTTTCGTAAATGCCGAGTTTGTGTTGACGCATGATTATTTCCAGTAGCGGTCAAATGCGTCATGGAAAGCTTTGGCTGTTGCCGGCCCCGTTTCAGGATTCGCGAGCGCGCGCCCCGCAATAAAGCATTTGGCATTGATGTCTTTGAAAATACCAATGTCTTCCGGCACGATACCACCCGTAATAGAAAGCTCTAACCCGATGTCAGAAAGCGCTTTAAGCAGGTTAAGATCCTTTTCGCCCCAAGTTTGTCCACTTGCTTGCGCATCGCGGCTACGGTGGTAAATCGCTTGCTTAACCCCCATTTTGTGCCAGTCGCGGGCGTCATCTAACGTCCAATTTCCAAACAGCTCAATTTGAACCTCACAATTACGCGCTACAGCAACCTCATGCGCTTTTTCAATGGTGGCCAGCGAGGCTGCACACATGACGGTAAACCAGTTTGCTCCGGCAGTGAAGGCGATATCGGCAAGCGTACTGCCTGCATCGGCCGTTTTATAATCGGCAACTAAGATGTGCTTCGGATAGCGAGCTCGTAAAGTCTCAACTGCTTTTTTCCCTTCAGCAAGACAGAGAATGGTACCTGCTTCGATGATATCAACATGCGGCGCAGCAATATCTGCAACTTGCAGTGCTTCAGGTAAAGAGGATTGGTCTAAGGCAATTTGTAAGAGAGGTTTACTCATGGTTTTCTCCTTCAGAGATTTTGGATGGATTGATTAAATGTTTTCAAGGATGAGACAAGTAAATGGTAACGACGGTATTTTTCAGCATATATGTCAAATAGGATGGGATTGGGATGATAGGTTGTAATGCTTGGCGTAATGGCTATACAGGCTGTTTTACTATCGGGATAGGCACCCGTACCAATCATGGCAACTAATGCTGCACCCAAACAACCCACTTCCGAGATATCTAGTACTTCGACTGTTTTACCACAGATATCAGCTAACATCTGCATCCATACAGCAGACTTCGTAGGGCCACCACTGGTTCTAAGCGTTTTTATATTTGGAAAACGATGCATCATGCGTTCCAGATGCGTCATGAGACTAAAAATAACGCCTTCAAAGACCGCTTGATAGATATGTGCACGAGTATGGAAAGATTGCAGTCCATAAATGCCTGCTTGCATGCCGAGTCCGGCATTGCTTCCATATAAGAATGGGACAAAAAAGACACTACTATCTGCGGGCGGTAGTGATGATACGGCGTCATTGATTTTTTGATAGTCGGTTTCACCAAGTAAAGTCGTAACCCACTCTAAATTTGCCGCTGAAGTCGGGCTCGCTTCATGAACGATATATTCGCCTGTATTCACGGATTTTCCGTAATAAAAAGGCAGCGTCTGATTTTCGTCAATATGATTAGTTAAGCCCGTTACAACAGACCACGTCCCAAGCACCACATTAAGCATCGTTTCATCGTGCAACCCCGCGCAAAGTGCTGAAGATACAACATCAAATAGGCCGCCCACGACAGGCGTACCTTCGCGTAGTCCGGTCTGCTTTGCCGCATCAGCCGTAATGCCCCCTGCTATTTCAGTGGCTCCTATAATTGGTGGTAAAGCATTGATAATTTCTTCAATATCCAATAAGCCAGCTAATTTGGCATCATAGGTTTCTGTAGCAAAATGATAGAGGTTTGATTCAGATATATTGGTTTCTTCGCAGGCAATTTTCCCAGTTAGGCGATAACGAAGGAAATCATGAGACATCAAAATGCTGGCAATCGCTGTGTAACGCTCTGGTTCTTGCTCTTTCAACGCACGCAGAATCGCGACGGGATGTCCTGTCCATAATGTTTGCCGTGTCTGTGGGTAAAGCGTTTCAGGTATTTCGGCGTGTTGCCAGCGCTTTACGATAGGCAATGCTCGTTGGTCAGAAGAAATGATACCATTACCTAGAGGCTTGCCTTTTATATCCAAGGCGAATAAGCCTTTCCCTTGTGCGGATATACCAATGCCCATGATATCAGCGGAGTTAACCGATGCTATGGCCTCACGGATGACCATAGCGCATGTTTCCCATAACGTTTGCGGATCTCGTTCGGCTCGCCCTGGACTTGGACTCAGCACAGGGAGGTTTCGCCGAGCAAGCGAAACCTCTTTACCATTCTTGTTAAATAAGGCGGCCTTGATAAAGGTTCCACCACAATCAATGCCAAGCCAATATTGCATATGGAAACCTCATTTAACCTCAGCTTGAGCATCTACTTTTTTCAGTAGGGTATCTCCATTTTTCTCAATAAATATTTGACGGACAGGGTTTTCAATCAATTCACGGAAAGGACGGCTATCGAAATCACGAATAATTTCTAGGCCATGAGATTGCATCTCATCTAACATTTTATTTTCTTTCTCCGCATTTAATTGACGCTGATAATTACCCGCTTCTTTAGCGGCGTCTAAAATTGCTTGTTGCTGCTCGCTAGGGAGACTATCAAATTTTTCTTTATTCATGACTACTAATAATGGTGTATAGCCGTGATTAGATAGAGATAAATACTTTTGTACTTCGTACAGTTTTACTGAGTAGAGGATGCCGATAGGGTGTTCTTGCGCATCTACGGTTTTTGTTTCTAGCGCGGTGTATAGTTCTGCAAGAGGCATAGGAACAGGATTCGCGCCTAGAAGTTCGAATGCTTTAACATACATGGGATTTTGGTTGGTACGGATTTTTAAGCCTTTAATGTCTTCTGGTGTCTTTACTGGATGTTTGGAATTGGAAATGGCTCGAAATCCAACTTCCCAAAAAGCCAGACCTTTCAAATTTTTATCTTCTAATTCTTTCATTAAGCCTTGGCCAATTTCTCCATCTAGTACACGGTAGGCATGGGCTTTGTCATGGAAGATAAAGGGAATATCAATAACGTTGAGATTAGAAGATAGTCCAGAGAAATTTGGTGATCCGGACATTTCTATATCTATGGTGCCGCCACGAACGCCACTAATCATTGCTTGGGCATTACCTAGAGTACTATCAGGGAAAAGAGATATTTTTATATCTCCTCCTGTCTTTTCTTTGACAATATCAGCAAATTTTTTTGCCGCTTGATGTTGTGTATCGCTACGTGGTGCCTCATACCCAAACCGAAGGGTAGTTGCTGCATGAACGACGCCTATGTTAATAATAGCTGCGGCTAAAAAAGAGAATATTGTTTTGTTTTTCATGGCATTTCCAATGTTGAGGGTGAAACTAGTGCATAATAAATTGATAAGGTGCGATTACTAATTGTGGAAAAATTAGGAAAAGAATCAATAGAATGATGAGCATAGTGGCATACGGCAACATGCCACGTGCAGCACGGTCAAATGGTAGCTTGGTCACACCAGTTATTACGTTAAGTACGTTACCTACAGGTGGCGTAATAAGGCCGATAGAGGTATTCATAATAAACATCACACCAAAATAAACAGGATCAATTCCAGCTTCTTCAATTAATGGCATCAATACTGGTGTTAGGATAAGTACAGTTGGTGTAAGGTCCATAACCATACCGATAATAAATACCGCAATCATAATGACAGTAAGCAATAATCGTGGTGAGTCCAGTAACGGTTCTAATAGATCAGTAATCAGAGTTGGTAGCTCAGCAATCGTGATCAAATAACCAGATATGCCGGCTGCCGCGACTAACAACATGACAACCGATGTTGTTTTGGCGCTAGCGAGCAATACGCCATACAATTGGGCAGGTTTTAATTCGCGATAAATGAAGAGAGCAACAAAAAGAGCATAAAAAGCCGCAACGGCTCCTGCCTCAGTTGGTGTGAAAACACCAAGACGAAAACCTCCAATGATAATGACGGGAAGTAGCAAAGCCCATATACCATTCTTAAGCGATTCGATCACGTCATTACGGTTCGCCTTGGGGAAGGTTTCTATGTTGATATGTTTTGCTTGCCAGCTCCAAAGAAGCGCAAGAAACACTCCCATCATAATTCCGGGAACGATACCAGCCATAAACAGTTTGGTGATAGAAACGCCACTGGTCACACCGAAAATAATAAATGGGATAGAAGGTGGAATTATGGGAGCGATAATACCTGCGGCACCAATTAAGCCCGCTGAACGTTCTTCTGGATAATGGGCTGTCTTCATCATAGGAATGAGCATGGCCGCAACAGCTGCTGTATCAGCAACAGCAGATCCAGAAAGACTAGCCATAATCATGGCGGCCATAATAGCAACATATCCTAATCCGCCCCGTTTATGTCCTACTAGCTTCATAGGTAAATCAACAATACGGCGTGATAATCCGCCTGCATTCATAATTTCGCCAGCAAGGACAAAGAAAGGAATAGCCATGAGGGAGAAACTATCCGCACCGCCGATAAGATTCTCTGCAAGCACTTGAGTATTAAATTCTCCTAAATGCAACATCATGGCGACGCCACAGAGAATGAGGGCGAAAGCTACGGGAATACCTGCAAGTATTGCTAACAATAATACAACAAGGAAAGTAATCAGAATCATGCGATATACCCTCGTCGAACGGCGTTAATTTTTATGGCAATACGCACTACGATCAAAATAGAAAGTAAAGTACTCATAATGCTCGCCGCAAGGAAATTAATACCGGTAGGAATACCAGTAATGGGCGATAGATTGCTCATATTTTGTATTGTCAACTTACTGCATCCGATTAAAATCAAAATACAACAGATCAGTAGGACTATATCGGTAAATACTGTCCACCATGCACGAAGGCGGATAGGTAGCTTTCCAATGAGAAAATTCACGGATACATGCTCATCACCATTAAAGGCAAGAACCGTTCCCATAAAGGTCAACCATACAAACATATAGCGTGATGCCTCTTCAGTGAACGTTAACCCAGAATTTATCGTGTAGCGAAGAATAACATTAAGAAAGATGAGAAAACTCATCAATGCCAGATTCATAACGACAAAAATTTCTAACACTCTATTTATAGCAGCAAGGATTTTCATGTGTATGCCTTAGCTAATGAAGAATAGGTTACAAGGATAGGATTTTATTCCAGACACTATCATCTACCGGAATACCTTGCGTATGATGTTTGGCTATGGTTTTCTCCAAGTTATGCCCCGGCAGTCGTATCGTTTCGTCTGGTTGGTTTGGCGTAGCACTTAAAACATAGTTTGTAATGCGCTGTAGTTTTTCTGCACGTGTTTTTCCATCTGTAAGTCGATCAACTTCAATCGCCATGAAAATTTGCGATACGCGATATTCATCATCTAAATCCTCGCTAACTTCAGCAACTGATAATCCACCAGAGAGAAGGGTTGCAATCATATCCAGTACTATTGAGAGTCCTGATCCTTTCCAGTATCCCATGGGTAATAAACGACGGTTTTTTTCTATTGTTGCGGGATCTCGGGTAAGGTTTCCATCGTCATCAAAGCCAGCATCAACGGGTGTTTGTTTTCCAGCTAAGCGGGTTACTTCTAATTTCCCATAAGAGAACATAGAACAAGACATATCTACATAGGTGGGGGGGTCGCTCGGAACTGCAATGACAAGAGGATTAGTGCCAACACGAGGCTCTTTTCCTCCCCAAGGAGGCATGACAGCTAAAGAATTTGTCCAACAAATACCTATGTAGCCTTTTTTCGCTGCTTGTAAACCATATGTACCGCCACGCATCCAATGGTTGGCATTTTTTAGTGCAACCACCCCAATGCCGTGTTGAGAGGCAAGTTCAATTGCACGATCCATCATACGTACAGCAGTCAGATTGCCGATAGATTGATGTGCATTCCATTGCTCTATCGCACCTAATGACAGTATTTTTTCAGGTTCAGCGTCTGGCCTAATATGACCATGATCAAGCTGATAGATGAAACGGGGAAAGCGATTGACGCCGTGTGAGTAAACGCCAGAGAGTGTAGTGTCCGCAAATAAAGTGGCACAATCTTCTGCTATTTTTTCTTTTATATGGCGTGAGAGTAAGACACGTTTGAATTCAGATTTTAATTGTTCGTAGCTCACATGCATTGCTTATACTCCAGAAATTAAGACGGCTTAAGAGAATAACCATTATAGATAGCAACACAGAAACAAACAATATAAAACATTTATATGTTTTTTTTTGTGGTTTTTGCTAGGCGAGTGTTCCGGACACTCGCCTATAAGTTTCATTGTTATACCAATCCCGCTTCTTGCATGCGAGTTTTTGCTTCATCGACGGATAGAATGTTTTTCATACCGATGACTTTTACGCCTGCTGCCGCTGCATCTTTAAACATATCAACAAAATTGGCCGAACAGAAAACAACATCATATTGTTTGGCAGAAGATTTACCTTCAGAAATAGAGCAGTGGTGAATCTTCTCAACGTTGATATTGAGGTCTTTCAGTGCCTGTTGAACTTTCATTTTCATCATGAGGCTTGTGCCTGCGCCGTTAGCGCATGAGACGAGTACTTTCATTCGATTTCTCCTTTAAGATTTTTCTGGGAATTTCGCTTTGTAAGCTTCGTAGTCTTCAACCATGAGGAAGTAGCCTTCCTTGTTGCAACGATACTGGATTTGCGGGATGACAATCAAGATGATAATGACGGCAGCAAAACCAATGTAGTGCAGGTTTTTCATGATAACAGTGAATGCTGGCCACAATACTGCCCAGTCCCACATGCCAAGGTATCCGCCTTCTAACGCAATACTGTGATCTTGCAGCATATATAGGGCAAAGTTAACAATAAATGCTGTACCGAACACTTGGCTAATACCCGCAATAAATGGCATTGTTAATGCAGCTTTATAGCCGCCGTGACGATTAGCGTACAATCCAATAGTAGCGTTATCAAAGAACATTGGAATAAATCCGGCAATAATAACGGTTGGACTCTTCATGGCGAGAAGGGTGCCGATTGCAAGGAATTGTCCTAATGCCCCAAACATAAAGCCTAAGGTAATAGCATTTTGTGAACCGAATCCATAACTTGCAGCGCAGTCAATAGCAGGAACAGCACCAGGCAACCAACGGTTAGAAATACCGTGGAAGGATTCTGTCAGTTCTGCAACGAAGGTACGTACGCCTAATTGAAGAATAGAGAGATAGACGGTGAATTTCATCGCGGTTAACAAGATATAGGTAAAGAAAGGTGTACCTTGTTTGAAGTCAAAGACTAATCCCGCGCTTAATTGTTTGAGGTAGTAATCTTCACCATGGTTTTTTATGAGGTACTCTTTACTGTGCTCTAAAATAAAGGTTTCGCCAAGCACAAGGAGAATAACCCCAAAGAACAAGGTCATCAGAATGGTAGTGGCAACCATGTTTTCATTAAAGATAGAGAGCCAGCCTGGCAATTTGATGTCTTCCAGTTTTTTAGTCTCTTTGCCGGGTTTGGATTTAAAGCAAATTTCTGACAGTTTGCTGAAAATGGCAACGCCAAACATTTGTTGGTGCCCGATACAGAATCCAGCGCCATCGCTAAGACGTTGAGAAGGTGCAATGGTCAGATTAGCACCAACGGACCAGTAAAGCCCTAATGCTAGAGACATCATAAGCAGTAAGGTCGTATCCCCTAGTTGTGGGAAGCAGATGAGGAGGAGCCAGAATGCTGTCGCAGCTTGTTGTACCTGCACGTGTCCCGTGGTGAATAGGGCTCGTAGTTTGGTATATTTCTGTAATCTAACTACTAATATGTTGAAGATGAATGCAAAAAGTAGAAGCATTAAGACTTGTGTGAATGGTCGCCCAACATCAGTCAAAGCTTTTTCTACGGCTGTTTGCCCTGCATAAGGATCCATCATGCTAGCTGAGACATTAAAGCGATCTTTTAACGCCCCAATGATGGGTTTGAAGCTAGATACCAAGCCTCCGGCACCCGCGGTTAGAATCAAATAACCAACACTCGCTTTGATAAAACCAGCGAATGAGTCGTACCACGGTTTTCTCAACAAGATGTAACCGATAAGGACTATCAACCCGATAAAAAATGCCGGTTGTTGCAAAATGTTTTTGGAGAAGAATCCCCAAATGGTAAGCAGAAAATCCATAAATCCTCCGTCAGACGTTATATTTCGCTGCGATGGCACGGAGATCATCCGTGTTATGAGCAGCAATGAGGTCGGCAATCAGTGCTTCGTTGTCCAGCATCATGGCCAAGGCGGACATATTTTCCAGATGGGCGTCGTGATTTTGTGAAGCGAGCGTAAAGAACAGGCGCGCATCTTTTTCGCGGTCATCTGGGTCGAAAGCAACCATTTGGTTTACTTTCATGAAGGAGATGGCGGTTTTATGCACGCCAACTGCATTTTCTTGTGAGTGTGGCATGGCAATATCGGGCGCTATGACGATGTAAGGGCCGTATTTTTCTATGCAGGCGATAATTTCGTCTGCATAGCTGACCTCAACAGTGCCGTCAGCAACCAACGGTTCGCATGCGCCGTGAATGGCGGACTGCCAATCAGGGAAGCTTTCTTTGAAATTAACATGCCCTGCATTGAGCATTTTGCTGAGTAACATAGTGTGCTCCTCTTATAGCATGGAACGGAACTGGATATTTTGTTCTTGATCGAAGCAATCATCGAAGCCACGTGGATGGTGGTACTCAATAAGGTCTTTGTCACGAGGATAAACATATTTGCCACCAACTTCCCATATGAATGGTTTGAACTTGTACTGCAGGCGATCTTTACGCATACGATAAAGGGCCAGAATCTCATCGGTGCTTGCCATGAAGTTTGTCCAGATATCGTGGTGTACGGGAATGATGACTTTTGTGCGCAGTGCTTCAGCCATCCGCAGCAAGTCAATAGAGGTCATCTTGTCTGCGATGCCAACGGGGTTTTCGCCGTAATTATTTAGAGCGACATCAATATCGAAGTCTTTACCATGTTTGGCAAAATAGATGGAATAGTGTGAATCTGCGCCATGATAAATGGTGCCGCCTGGCGTTTTAAAGACGTAATTCACGGCTTTACGTCCCATTTCTTCGTCGCTAGGGCAGAGTCCTTTTAATTCACCATCTTGTTTTTCTGCACCTTCTACGGGTAACGTGACCAAGCAAGTACGGTCAAATGAATCTAGTGCATGGATTTCTACGTCTTTAATTTTAACGACGTCGCCGGGTTTGACGGTGACTAAGCGTTCTTCCGGTACGCCCCATTTTTTCCACAGTTCGGTACAGTGCCATGGGCCGATAAATTTTACGTGGTTTAAATTCGGATTATTAACAATCGCGGCGGCAACGTTTACGTCAATATGATCGCTGTGATAATGTGAAGCCAGAATGACATCTACTTCATTGATGGCGAAGGGATCGAGTACCATAGGTTGGGCACGCAGGTTAGGTTGCAATTTGCGTACACCAGCCATATTGGCCATTTGATGACCGCGCACCATGTCTTTAACTTTCTTGGTGTTTTTACCACGACCACACCATAAATCCATGCAGATATTAGCGTTACCCGGTGTTTTCAACCAAATGCCAACACAGCCTAGCCACCACATGGCAAAATTGCCAGCCGGAACGACTTCTTGCTCAATTTCTTCATTAAGCCAGGTTCCCCATTCAGGGAAAGTGCTTAGTATCCAGCTTTCTCTCGTGATTTCACTAACCTTACTCATATGTTCTCTCCGATTAACAGCAATCATGTGTGCGAACGAAAAAGATTTCGTTCACATGTTTCTATGTTAACGCTGAAATCGTTCACAATGCAACTATAAAAATCAAAAACGAACATATTTTAGAAGATTGATGGTTGTTTATCGGCAGAAAAAAAGAATTTTTCTTATATTTTATGATTGAAGTGAATGTTTCTGATAGGTTACAATACTGGCTCATTTCATCATCATACGGTTATGTATATGAAAAAATCTTTGGCTTTCGTTGAAGCGCGTCGGCGAAAAATTCTTGAGAAATTGGCATTGAATCCGAGCTGTAAGGTACAAGAGCTTGCAGATTTATATGCGGTTTCTGCTTTAACGATTCGTCGAGATCTTGACGTGTTAGCGCAGCGTGGTGTGTTAAAGCGTTTCTATGGCGGAGCCACTTTGGAACAGCATGTGCAACAAGAAAATACATTGCAGGAAGTATATAAGCGTGCCATCGCGCAACGGGCAGCAGAGTGCATTCATGAAGGTGATACGCTGTTTATTAATTCTTCATCAACAGCGCTACAAACACTAGATTATGTAAAGGATAAGCGGATTACGGTGATTACCAATAATGGTAAAGCCATTCATCGTAATCTTGATCCGCGGATTAAGTTGGTTCTTACTGGTGGGCATATTCAATTTCCGAAAGAGGCTTTAACTGGGGAATTCGCCATGCAGAGTCTAGAGCGGGTGACTGCGCAAAAAGCTGTGATGGGATTTAGTGGCGTCAGTTTGCAGGGCGGTTTGACAACGTCTAATCTGGATGAGGTGGCGATTAATGAGATGATGCTACGGCGTGCAACCGAAAAAGTCGTTGTGCTAGTAGAAAGTCGCAAACTTAATTATGTCAGCAATTTCGTTTCTGGCAATTTGGATCGGGTTAGTCATCTCATTACGGATACACATGCTGATCCTACTTTTGTTGAAGCGTTAGATAAACGCGGTATTTGTGTCACCCTAGTGCAAATCGATGAGCGCTAACGTCTATATGTTTTGCGTTAACCAGATGAAAATACAATACTTTTTGTAGTCCGTATTTATAACAGAGCAGTGATTTTTAGAATGTTCTTGAACCTACAAGCTATCTCAATAATTAAGAAATAGGCATATGGTGCGGGAAAGACTTCTACTAATTAGCATTAGAAACAAGGTGTAAGAAGAAGCGCTGGATACAGTTTGCTATCGGATTGTTTTAAGGCGTATGGAATAGAAAAAAGCCGGATGCTCGGTGTAGCAATCCGGCCTGTGTGTTTTATGATGCCGTTAAAGAGGCATTTTTAGTAGCGGACTCCGCCAAAAGCAGTGTTCAAGCTGCTATCTTCAGAAAACGCCACTTGTCCTGCGGTTTCTTTAGCATTTTCTCCGTAGAGTTGCCCTTCGTAATGACCATGTCCGGTTCGACCAATCACACTAGCACTTCCGCTATAACTAGCACCATTGAGTACGCCTTCTTTTAATGTGATGTCACGACGTAGCCCATCAAATTTGATTTCTCCATCTACAGTATGTTTGCCGAAATCAACATTGATACGGCTCTTACCATCAGTAAGCTCTTTGTTACTGACTGTATCGTAGCGTACGGCGTTACCATAATAAGTTGCGGTACCGCTTTGTGGAATGTCGGTGGCTGCATCGCCACGGTAACGTAGCTCGCGTAATTGACCGCTATTATCTGTCCACATGCCGTAGAAAGAGGCGTACTGATTGTAGCCACGTAACTTACCGTGTGCGGTATTGATGGTTACCAGTCCTTTCGCTTGATTATTCAAGTTTACGTTGGCGTCGTCAGCAGTGATATTCGTGCTTGCTCCTGAACCGCCGCAAGCGGCAAGTAATGTAACGACAGCGGTAGATAGTAGTAAATTTTTCATCGGTTGATTCCTCGCGCGATTAATTTAAGGATGAAATGCTCTTACGAGCGCCTACAATTATGGTTATTTTTCACACAAAGTTTGTGTGGATTTTGTCATTTTGTTGTTATAATACAACATTTCTATAAGAACGCGTTCATTATCTCAGCCTCTGCTGTAAACTATCGGCATGAACAGAAAAACCTACCC